>CANBYN010000001.1 GCA_947373615.1 Burkholderiaceae bacterium
AATACACCCGTTCAGATTGCTGATGAGTTTCGCAATCTTGCGCTCTCATTTGTGGTCATGTGGAGTGTTTCACGCATTCCACCCAAGTGGTTAGAGACGGGTGCTGTTTGGATATATGGTCTTGGTGTTGCTCTCTTAATTGGAGTTGCTGCCTTTGGATTAATTAAAAAAGGGGCTCGTCGTTGGCTCAATATTGGAGTCGTTATTCAGCCATCTGAAATTATGAAAATCGCAATGCCACTCATGCTAGCTTGGTACTTTCAAAAACGTGAGGGCATTCAGAAATCCTGGGACTATGGTGTTGCCGCAGTTATTTTGGCAATACCAGTTTTTCTCATTGCAAGGCAACCCGACCTGGGAACTGCGCTCTTAGTTTTTGCGGCGGGACTTTACATCATCATCTTGGCTGGTCTTCCTTGGAAATGGATTCTGCCATTCGTTGGTCTTGGCGTGGTAGGCATTTTTCTAATTGTTATTTTCGGCAATACCATTTGCGCGCAAGATGTTGACTGGCCGTTTGTACACGACTACCAAAAACATCGCATCTGCACTTTATTGGATCCAGCTAGCGATCCCCTTGGAAAAGGATTTCACACCATTCAATCAATGATCGCCATTGGTTCTGGTGGATTTTTTGGTAAAGGATGGTTTCAGGGAACGCAAGCGCATTTGGAATTTATCCCAGAAAAACATACGGACTTTGTATTTGCTGTTTTTTCAGAAGAGTTTGGGCTTTTAGGCAATCTCATATTGCTTGCACTTTTCTTTGCCCTCATTAAAAGGGGGTTGGCAATCTCTGCAAGTGCGCCTAACTTATTTACGCGATTATTGGGTGCTGCCATCACCCTGATCTTCTTTACTTACGCATTTGTAAACATTGGCATGGTAAGCGGCCTACTTCCAGTGGTAGGTGTGCCTCTACCATTTATTAGTTATGGCGGTACAGCGCTGGTAACCTTAGGATTTGGTGCGGGAATCTTAATGAGCATTCATCGTCATCGCCGCTTAGTCCAAAGTTAATTCAATAACAGATATTTAAGAGCTCAATAAAAAAGCCCGGTATTCCGGGCTTTTTTATTAACAAGAGAAGAATTACTTCTTACGCTTGTTAACTGAATCTTTAAATGCTTTACCAGCAGAAAACTTAACAGTTTTAGCAGCGGCGATTTTAAGTGGTTCGCCAGTTTTTGGGTTACGACCCATACGTGCAGCACGTTTGCCAGATGCAAAAGTACCAAAGCCGATCAGTTGTACTGAGTCACCTTTAGTAACGGCTTTAATGATTGTGTCGATAGCAGAATTCAATGCGAATTCAGCTTTAGCTTTAGAGATCTCCGCGTCGTCAGCAATCGCTGCGATTAGTTCGGCTTTGTTCAAGTGAAGCTCCTTATAGATAGTGATGTCAGCGCACATTACGCTTAATTGATTTTAACAACAAAAAATTGAAAGAATAAAGTTTCGATACGGCAATTTTTAATTGCCTACACATTATTCATCCAAAACTGTAATGCCGGAAACAAAATATTCCGTATCTCCAAAACAAGTTGTTGGCAGTCCAATGTGCTGATCGTACTTTAGAGCCACTTTCTTGCCTAAATTCGCATTTATTTTTTGCGCCACAGCATCTTCGTGCACCGTAAAGAAGAATTTTTCCGACATAGTGCCAGGCATAGAAACCATTGCTAATTCGCCCTCCCAGGTTTTGCATAAGTACCCCCGATTGGAAAATTTCTGGACGTATCCGGCACGCTCCCCACTCCCATAGCTCCATGTCAACATGACCCATGTATAAGCCGAAATCCCGGCTATCCCAATTAAAACAAGGCTTAAGAGCCACTTTATAAACCCATTCATCAGATATCCCCTTAATCTAACCCCACAAAAACCCTAATCGGTTCAAAACCTACTTTATCGCAGTATATGGGCTTAACAAGAGAAGAAATAGTCCGCTAGCCCCCATATATCAAATTAAAATGAGGTCTGTTACTTCAGAGTGGTAAGCCTCATGCAAATTCGTCATATTGTCTTTTTCATTTTTATTGTATCGGCTCTTTATGTGTATTTTCGAGGCAGAGTTCGTTTTGGGGTCGTCCGATCACTTACTGATTACCAAGTTCTTTTAGCGCCAATTAACACACTTCTTTACCTCTTTTCCAAAGTAAAAGCTGGCGCATTTATTCCTGTAAGTCAGTTTCCAGAAATGAAGCCGCTGCAAGATAACTGGGAAGTCATTCGCAAAGAGGCGCTTTCCTTACACGCAGACGGAGCCATTGCTGCGGCAACTGGTTACAACGACATTGGCTTTAATTCCTTCTTTCGTACTGGTTGGAAACGTTTTTATCTATGCTGGTACGGCAAAGATGTGCCATCGGCTCAAGCAAATTGCCCAAAAACTGTAGCCCTACTCAAATCAATTCCCTCAATTAAAGCTGCCATGTTTGCCTCCCTCCCGCCAAGCGCGACGCTGGTAAGGCACCGCGATCCCTATGCTGGGTCTTTACGCTATCACATCGGTCTAGTTACGCCCAATGACCCAAAATGCTTTATTGAGGTCGATGGCGAGCGTTACTTCTGGAAAGATGGAGAGCCCGTTATGTTCGATGAGACTTACATTCATTTTGCGGCTAATGAAACAGATCAGCAACGGATTGTTTTATTTTGTGATGTTGAACGTCCTGTGCACACGAAAATCATTCAGACATTTAACCGCTGGTTTGGTCGATACGTTATGAGTGCCGCCTCATCCCAAAATGTTGAAGGTGAAAAAATTGGCTTTGTGAATGTTTTATTTACCTATTTTTATCAGCTCAGAGCTCAAGCAAAAAAACTGAAAGCAAAGCATCGTTCTGTTTATTATGTAGGGAAATGGGTGCTTATTTTGGGAATCTTATGGTCTATTTTTTGGTAAATCATAGCCTCAAAATCAGGGTTTTAATGCTTGAATAATTTGCTCTGGGCTAATAGATCCCCAAATTTCTATCTTTTTTTTGCGGCTATTTTGGCCTGATACAAATTGAATTTGCTTTTGAGGGACTCTTAATTTTTTAGAAAGCCAGACCAATAAAAGCTCATTAGCCTTATTTTCAAGGGCTGGCGCCTGCAGGGAAATCTTTAAGCATCCATCATGCAACCCCACCACTTTTGTTATCTTTGCGCCTGGCTGGCAGTGCAGATTTAATGTAATTCCAGCAGGGGTTTGTTTTAACCAAATAGGCATCATTAAAGTACTTTAAACTGAAACCATGTCGCACAAAAATTCTCAAGCTCTAGAACACCTATTTACCAATAATCGTCAATGGGCAGAAGGCATGATTGCCAAGGATCCAGACTTCTTTAAGCGCTTAGTTAATCAACAGGCGCCCGAGTATCTTTGGATTGGTTGTGCCGACAGCCGCGTACCAGCAAACGACATTGTCAATCTATTGCCTGGCGAACTCTTTGTGCATCGTAATGTAGCAAATGTTGTTGTTCATACCGACCTCAATTGTTTATCAGTCATTCAATTTGCAATTGACTTACTTAAGGTAAAGCACATCTTGGTGGTGGGTCACTATGGCTGTGCTGGTGTTCATGCTGCACTAAGTGATAGGCGCGTTGGTCTTGCCGATAATTGGCTGCGACACGTAAAAGACGTACATCAAAAACATGAGCGCTATCTAGGGGAAATGCTTCCTACTCCGAAGCGCCAAGATCGTCTATGCGAACTTAATGTGATTGAGCAAGTGGTCAATGTCTGTGAAACAACCATCGTACAAGATGCTTGGTCAAGAGGGCAGGATCTTACAGTGCATGGTTGGGCATATCGTTTAGATACAGGCTTAGTAAATGACTTGGGTATGTCAATTAGCTCAACGCATGAAATGCAGGAGCGTTACGCTAAATCAATCAAGCGTTACGAATCTCCGAACAACTAGCTTGCTTAAATCCCTTTCAAACCAAGCGGTTGTTGTACTTCTTAAATTACTACCGCTTCTGCCCTATAAGTTGTTGGTCTCTGTTGGTTATGGCCTAGGTTATATTGCTTCACGCATCCCTAGCGACAGGAATCGCGTAGTCAAAACTAATTTGCATATGTGCTTTCCTAATTTGGACTCAATAGAAATTGATCTTCTTAGTAAGCAGCACTGGAGATTGCTGGGACGTAGTCTTGTGGAGAAAAGCATCATCTGGTGTGGTACCACCAAACAGCTGAGCCAAATGATTGAAGTCAAATCAGCAGTTGATCTTTCGAGCAAAAAACCTCGTATTTTAGTTAATATGCATTTCACTGGAATAGAGGGCAGCATTATTTTGAGCGCTCTTTCCAAAGAGAAGCATTGGCCTCGTACTTCGGGATTTTTTCAAAGAATGAAAAATCCATTCTTCAACAAAAAGATTGTTGAGTGGCGTAATCGTTTTGGCGGAAACTCAATTGATCGGCAAGGCAACACCAAAGAAATCATTAGAGAAATTCGCAATGGTGATTTAATCATTATCGCTCCAGATCTTGATTTGGGCCTCCAGAACTCAATGTTTGTTCCTTTTTTTGGAATTCAAACCAATACCATTACGACGATCTCGCGTTTGGCTAAAATTACTGGTGCGGAAGTATGCTTGATGACCACCACTTTAAAAGCTGATGAATCTGGCTATCTATGTGAGATTAGCAAGCCTTTAGAAAACTTTCCCGGGCAAGACCCTAAGTCAGATACCGCACGACTAAATCAATATTTTGAAAATGAAATTCGTTTGCGTCCAGCCGAATACTATTGGGTTCATAAACGCTTTAAAAATCGCCCTCCGAACGAGGCAAACCCCTACAACCCTTTTATCTAAAGGACTTTTGTCCTATCATTCATAGATGACTGAACGTATTGGGCTATTTGCCGATCTCCATAGCAATTTAGAAGCTTTTGAAGCCTGTCTTGTTCGCGCCGAAGAGCTTGGTGTTACCCGTATGGTGTTCTTGGGTGATATCGTCGGCTACAACGCAGATCCTGCGGCCGTCATTGATCGCATAGCTGATTTGGTAGCAAACAAAAAGGCTGTTGCAGTTCTGGGCAATCATGACGAAGCCGTGTTTAAAGATAGTCGTGATCAGATGAATGACAGCGCAAATGCTGCTATTGAATGGACTAAGACTCAACTCAATGATGGCCATGTACAGTTTCTCAAAGATCTGCCACTCATTATTCATGAAGAAAAAATTTGTTTTGTTCATGCCTCAGCGTACAAACCCTCAGAATGGAACTACGTTACAGAAAGTATGAGTGCTTGGCGTTGCGCTCAGGAGGCGGGCAAGAGCTATACCTTTGTAGGCCATGCACATGAGCAGGCGCTTTTTTATCAAAGCGCCGTTGGAAAACTGATTCGCTTTTCACCCCATCCAGGCGATGAAATTCCAGTCTTGCCGCATCGTCAATGGGTTGGTGTTGTTGGCTCCCTTGGCCAGCCAAGAGATGGAAACCCAGAAGCATGCTTTGCCGTATTCGAGCCAGACTCTCAATTGCTCACATTTCACCGCACGCCTTACGATCACTTTGCTGCTGCTGAAAAAGTTCGGCGCGCTGGGTTACCAGAAGATTTGGCTACCCGTTTAATTACTGGAAAATAAATAATGTCTCTCATGCCTGATATTCAAGCAGTAGACGAGATATTTCAAGAAGGAAAAGTGGTTGATGGCTTTGTCTTGGGCAAAGAAGTACACCGTGGGGGCATGGCAAGTCTTTTCTCTGCCACCAAAGACGGGATTGATATTCCTATCCTGCTCAAAATTCCACGTGTTGGCCGAGACCAGCCAGTTGAAAGTTTGATTGGCTTTGAAACTGAGCTCACCATATTGCGCTCCCTAAAAAGTCCTTATATTCCAAAATATTTGGGCTACGGCAGTATGGCGACTCATCCTTATATTGCAATGGAACGAGTTGAGGGTCGGCCCCTTGAAGACCTCATTAAAGATGGCAAACAGTTCACAATTGATGAGGTGGTGCGAATCGGAGCCGATCTTGCACAGGCAGTGCAATCTCTACACGCGCAAGATGCTATTCATTTGGACATCAAACCAGAAAATATTTTGATTGATGACAAAGGAAAATTAACGCTTATTGATTTTGGCTTATCGCATCATGCTCGCTATCCTGATTTGCTGGCAGAAGAGATGCGCAAGGGAATAGGTTCAGCGCCCTATATTTCGCCAGAGCAAGTCGCCGGTATTCGCTCTGATTCTCGTAGTGATATTTTTTCCATCGGCGTCATCATGTATGAATTGCTGACTGGGGAACTTCCTTTTGGCAATCCTCAGTCTATGAGTGGCCTGAGAAAGCGGATGTGGGCAGAACCATTCCCACCTAGAGCATTACACAGGGAAATTCCTCGATGGTTGCAGGAAGTGATCTTAAGATGCTTAGAACCTCGCGCGGCTGATCGTTATCAAAGCGCATCACGTTTACGCCAAATGCTACGCGATCCAGAGGGAGTCAAAATTACTGAGCGGGGAGAGCGCGTAGAACCCCCTAGCTTTTGGGATAGCTTCAAAAAGTGGCTTAAAGCGGCAGGCTATGAACCCTCACCAAGTCCGCGCCCCAGCATGGGCAATCAGGATGCGCCTCTCATGGTTGCCGCAATTGATACTCGTCAATCTGACGAAGATCTTCGAGAGCGCATGCAACTCACTACCAAAAACTTATTGCAGGCCTATCCCGAAAGTCGCTTAGTTTGCTTAAGCACAATTGCGAGCACGCCAACCTATGAAGGTAAACACGAAAGCGAAACGGCAAGTGGCATTGTGCGCGGCCACCTAGTGCAATTAATCGAATGGGCTAAGCCCTTAAAACTTCCACCTGAGAGAATTTCTTATCACGTACTAGAAGCGCTTGATCCTGCCTCACGTATTGTGGAGTTTGCCAAAGACAATGACGCTTCGCTTATTTTGATTGGTGCATCACATAAGCTACCTAATAAAGTAACGCCGTGGAGAACCTCGATGACAAAAATTGTCGAAGAGGCCCCGTGCAGCGTTCACATTGTTAGAACTTAAACTTAATGCATCTTTTCTTGTTTTTGGTCTAACAAAATTTCTGGTTCTTGAGCCTCGATCCAGCCGTCACGATTGAGCGCTCGAGTTAATTGCTTCTGATCTAATTCACCAGTCCACTTCGCCACAACAATCGTAGCAACACCATTACCAACTAAATTAGTAAGTGCACGTGCTTCAGACATAAAGCGGTCGATTCCCAGAATAATCGCCAAGCCAGCAACGGGCACATTGCCTACTGCAGACAATGTTGCTGCCAATACAATGAAGCCACTGCCTGTAACGCCTGCCGCACCCTTTGAGGTTAGTAACAGGACTAGCAAGAGCGTTACCTGCTGGATAATGGTCATCGGGGTATCTGTAGCCTGCGCAATAAATACTGCAGCCATCGTTAAATAGATAGATGTTCCATCTAAATTAAAAGAATACCCCGTTGGAATTACCAATCCTACGCAGCTTTTCTTGGCGCCCAACAACTCCATTTTTTCCATCATGCGTGGTAATACAGATTCTGAAGAGGAGGTACCCAAAACAATTAAGAGCTCTTCTTTGATATAGCGAACAAATTTAAAAATATTAAATCCATTAATCCGCGCGATGATTCCTAGCACAATGAAGACGAAGAGCAGGCAGGTAATGTAAAACGCCCCCATCAATTTTCCCAAAGAAAATAATGAACCAACCCCGTATTTGCCAATCGTAAAAGCCATTGCACCAAATGCGCCGATAGGTGCAAATTTCATAATGATGCCAATGATGTCAAAAAGCACGTGGGATGTCTTTTCAATCAAATCAAAAACCATCGTTCCACGGCCACCAAACTTGTGCAATGCAAATCCAAATAGCACTGCAATAAACAGCACTTGCAATATTTCACCCTTCGCAAATGCATCAACAGCCGTGCTTGGAATGATGTTAAGCAAGAACTCTGTAGTTGTACCAATCTTCCCGGGCCCAGTGTATGCAGCAATTCCTTTAGTATCCAAACTGGCGGGGTCGATATTCATTCCAGCGCCTGGTTGCAATACATTCACCACAACTAAACCAACAATTAATGCGATGGAGCTAACAACTTCAAAATAAAGAAGGGCAAGACCGCCCGTTTTACCGACTTTCTTCATATCCTCCATACCGGCAATGCCCAGGACCACCGTACAGAAAATGATGGGGGCAATCATCATCTTGATGCTTTTGATAAACGCATCACCAAAAGGTTTCATATCAACCCCGATGGATGGATAGAAATGCCCCAATAAAACCCCCACTACAACAGCTGTAAGTACTTGAAAATAAAGGATTTTATAAAATGGTGGCTTTTTTAATATTGCAGTCATGATGTCTTCCCTTATTTAATTATTTGTCAGCAGTATGAGGTGGTAACTAATACAACATATTACTCTGAACCTTACAAGGCCTACCTTTACCCGATAATGCAGTCATGGAAGAAAAAATTCGTGTCTCTAAACTACTATCGGAGCTTGGCCTTTGCTCACGTCGTGAGGCTGACTCTTACATAGAGCAAGGCTTGGTAACTGTTGACGGAATTGTAGTCAATGAGCTTGGCGTACGAGCCTTTCGTCATCAAAAAATTGAGTTGCAATCTGGCGCCAAGGCACAGCAAGCATCACGCATTACGGTCATTCTCAATAAGCCCGTTGGCTATATCTCTCACTATGATGATGAGCAGGAGTATCAACCAGCCGCTTCCTTGATCACGCCTGAGAACTACTTTGCAAACCCATTAGATAAAGGTAGAAACCCTCGTTTTAATACCAAGGGTCTAGCTCCCGCTGGCCGACTAGATATTGACTCTACTGGCATGTTGGTGCTTACTCAAGATGGACGAATCGCCAAATTACTGATTGGTGAAAATAGTCCTATTGAAAAAGAATATTTAGTGCGCGTTGAAGGCAGGCTTTCATTTGAAGATCTGGATCGCCTAAGACATGGCCTATCCCTAGATGGCGTTGAGCTAAAACCCGCTCAAGTAAGTTGGCAGAACGAAGATCAACTTCGCTTTGTGTTGCGCGAAGGACGTAAGCGTCAGATTCGTAGAATGTGTGAAATGGTTGGCCTTAAAGTCATCGGCTTAAAACGCGTGCGCATGGGTCGCCTCTCCTTAGGCGCGCTACCCCCTGGTCAATGGCGTTATGTAAGGCCTGAAGAGCAATTCTAAGCAGGTCCACAAGCTTATAATTGCCTCCCAACCAGATTAACTAGCGCAGAATTACCATCGATACCACCACCTCCAGCACACCAAGCGCAGAAGTACTTAGACGCCGCAGTTTTGCCATCATCTCTCACCCTGATGCAGGCAAAACAACGCTTACTGAAAAGCTATTGCTATATGCAGGAGCGATTCAGATTGCAGGCAGCGTTAAAGCTCGCAAAGCAAGTAGGCACGCTACTTCTGACTGGATGGAAATTGAAAAGCAGCGAGGTATTTCTGTAGCAAGCTCCGTGATGCAGATGGAATATCGTGATTGCATCATCAATCTATTGGATACCCCGGGCCACCAGGATTTTTCTGAAGATACTTATCGCGTATTAACTGCGGTGGACTCTGCATTAATGGTGATCGATGCTGCAAATGGAGTCGAGTCACAAACATTACGCTTGCTTGAAGTTTGTCGCGCTCGCAATACACCTATTATTACTTTCATTAATAAGATGGATCGTGAAGTTAAGCCTCCCATGGAATTAATGGATGAAATTGAAACTGCTCTTGGTATTGAAGTGGTTCCTTTTACTTGGCCAGTTGGTATGGGAAAATCCTTTGCTGGCGTAATCGATATTGCCAATTCACGCATGCGCATGTTCAAAGCCGGCGAAGATCGTGTGACCGAAGATTCTCACGTGATTGTAGATATACAAGATTCGTCCCTTAAAGATCGCCTAGGTACAGATCTAGAAAATGCCTTAACTGAAGTTAATCTCATCAAAGAGGCAATGCCTGCGTTTAATCTTGATGCTTTCTTGGCGGGTCGTCAGTCTCCCGTATTTTTTGGTTCTGCTATCAATAACTTCGGTGTGCGTGAGATTTTAAATACATTGGTTGAGCTTGCGCCTTCGCCGGGATCCCGTAAAGCACTACAACGCGAAGTGAGCCCCGGAGAAAATAAATTTTCTGCAGTCGTGTTTAAGATCCAAGCAAATATGGATCCTGCTCATCGTGACCGCGTTGCTTTTCTACGAATTTGCTCGGGTCACTTTCAGCGTGGCATGAAATTGAAAATTTCTCGCAATGGTAAAGAAGCTCGAACTAATAATGCGCTCTCCTTTTTATCTCAACGACGCGATATTCTAGATGAAGCATTTCCTGGCGACATAATTGGTTTACCCAACCATGGCTTATTGCGATTGGGCGATACCTTAACTGAGGGTGAACAACTCCAATTTACTGGTCTGCCTTTTTTTGCTCCCGAGATTTTCCGCATGGTTGAATCAGCCGACCCATTGCGATCCAAACAATTGCGAACTGGGCTCATGCAACTTGGTGAAGAAGGTGCCATTCAGGTATTTCGCCCAATGGCTGGAGGGACAATGCTACTTGGCGCCTTTGGCCAACTACAGTTCGAAGTAGTAAGCCATCGGCTGCAGACAGAATATGGCGCAGAAGTACGACTATTACCAGCGCGCTACAGTCTTGCTCGCTGGGTGAGCTCTGATGATCCTGTAGCTTTAAAGAAATTTACCCAAGAAAACATTCACCGCATGGCTGAAGATGTTGTGGGCGCTTCCGTATTCTTAGCCTCACATAAATCAGAGCTAGATGTTGCACAGCAACGCTGGGAGACTATTCAATTTCATGCGCTGAGAGAGCATGCTGGCCTCATTTATCAATCCGACCTGACCGGGTAGCTTTAGCGTGGCACCCTGCAATCAAAGACTGCAACTAATGAACCGTCACTACTCCTAAATGACGCTGTTTTTCCATATTGCTTGCAATATGCTTTTGCTTTTATTGTTAATTCCTCAATAGATTCGCCACTACTATTTAAAAAAGTGACGTGATTAGCATCTGAGGCATCGGTATACACCGCAGCACAAGCGCCAAGAGCTAAAACGCAAAACGCTGCACTCGAATATAGCTTCATTTCAAGCCTTTCTCATACAATAAATTGCTTTTGATCCTAAAGGGTGCTCATACCCCAATCATAGCGCCTAGGCTATTTAACTGTTATGCTGGATCGTGATCACTATTGTGCGCCCTAGATAGGGGAATCTCTTGAGTAATTCTCTTAGATTCATCATTCCAATAATCTAGGAAAATCAAATGGCTGTTGGCCAAAATCAAAGAACCAGAAAAAATGACTCTATGCTCACCAAAACAGGAAAGGCGCGCTTAGGTCCCCTTAATGCAACTCAGCTCACTAAATTATTAGAAACAAGCACCAAGCCAAAAGAGAAAAGTAAGATTTTACGAGCACTAAGCAAACGTCAAATTGTTACCGAATAAATAAAAAGCCCTGATATAACAGGGCTTTTTATTGTCTCGAGCGCACGATAATTAAATCCTTTTTACCAACATTCGTTTACTTAAGATCACCATAGAAACGACCAATACCGCAAAGACTAGGTTCATTAAAGTAAGTGGGTCACCAAGCAAAACACTGGCAGCGACCAGAGTACAAAAGGGTTGCATTAATTGAACTTGACTGACTCGTGCAATCCCCCCATATGCTAACCCTTCATACCAAAAGAAAAAACCGAGGAACATGGGAAACAAACTTAAATATACAAAACTAGTCCATGCAATTGGCCCCGCATCAAGATATACGGAGTTAAAAGTGTAGTAGGTCATTACGATATTAATTGGCAAGGATATAACTAGCGCCCAAGAAATAACCGCGCGCGGATTCATCTTTCTTGATAACTCCCCACCTTCAACATAGCCCACGCAAGCACTAATTCCACCAAGTACCAATAAGCCGTCTACATAAGTAAAGCTACCCGAGCATTTTAGTAATGCATAAAGCATTACAAGTGCTGCACCCATCAATGACACAAGCCAAAAACCTAATGACGGTCGCTCTTGAAATCGTATGACCCCAATGACTGTAGTAGCTAAGGGCATCATTCCTAAAATGACGGCACCATGAGACGATGAGCCATGAGTCATTGCTACCGTCGTGAATATTGGAAAACCAAATACCACTCCCAAAGCAATCACTACGAACTTAGTGAAATCCCCTTTAGGAGGTATAGCCTCTTTCTTGTAAACAAGATAGGCTAATGCAACCAAGCCCGCCAAGACTGCCCTACCAAACGCGATGAAATACGGATTAAAACTAAGAACTGCAATCTTACTTACCGGCAAAGTTAAGCTAAAAATTAAAATGCCAATAAAACCAATAAGCATTCCTTTACTTTCTTTATTCACCATCACCCTTTTTTAGCGTTAAATAGATTGTATTAACAATACTGAAACAGTGCGCTGTAATATGTCTTACTCACCATGAAATTAAGTTCTCAAATTCAAGCCATCTATATTGCCCCTTATGCAGGAGCTCAAATGCAAGCCATTACCCAAGCTAAGGTTTTTATGGGCGCAGGCATTGAGGGTGATCGATACGCATTGAATATGGGTACCTTCTCAGCAACCAAGCCCGCCAAAGTACGTCACATAAGCCTAATCACCCAAGCAGGCATCACCACTGCAAATGAGTGGCTTGAGGCTAATCATGAACCTACTTTTGCTGATTCTGAAACACGCCGCAACATAGTGCTTTCAGGGATCACTGCAAGCGAGCTCAATGCGCTAGCGGGTGAAACATTCGCACTGGGAGCAGTGCTATTAAAGGGCACAGAACTTTGCACGCCCTGCCAAAGACCTGCCAAGCTTCTTGGAAGACCAAGCTTCAAGGATGCATTTGATGGTCGTGGTGGTTTGCGTGCTGAAATCCTGAACTCTGGAACCCTCACCATCGGGGATGAGCTGGCGTTGATTGATGAGGAACCAAATGATCTTATACCTCGATAACGCCAATATCACTGCAGAGCAGGCCATTGACTTATACATGCGCTCCACACTCGGCGAACGCAGGCCGATTGACAATGTAGAAAGCTTTAAGGCCATGCTTAAAAACGCCAATCTAACAATTTCGGCCTGGGATGGAGATAAGTTGGTTGGAATTTCACGATCACTAACTGATTTTGCTTATGTTGCATACCTAGCTGATTTAGCGGTAGACCAAGCCTACCAACGCTCAGGAATTGGAAAAAAACTCATTGCAGAAACTAAAGCTCGCCTTGGTTTGCAGTGCATGATTGTGCTTTTAGCAGCACCAAAAGCTAATGAATATTACAAACACATTGGATTTGAACACAATGCACGCGCTTGGACTCTTAAAAAATAATTACCCCTTTATCATTACGACATGACAACTACTCGCTTCTGCTTGGTACGCCATGGTGAAACGGATTGGAATTCAGAGCATCGCCTTCAAGGCCATACTGATATTGGACTAAATATTCGCGGCACCGCACAAGCCGCTCAATTGGCACATGCCATAAAGGACAGTAATCTTCAATTCGACGTGCTTTATACAAGCGATCTTCAACGCGCAGTGAAAACTGCTCAAGCCATTGAACTTCTCTTTAATAAATCCGCAATCATTGATAACGCCCTTAGAGAGCGTCATCTTGGCGCTCTCCAGGGGCTGACAATTAATGAAGCTCCTGGACTCGAACCGGAACTCTGGCAATCTCATATCAGTAGAAATTTGAATGAGGAGTTGCGCGGTGGAGAAAGTATTAAACAATTTTCTGATCGCATAAAAAGTGCGCTCGAACGTATCCGTAATCAACACCTTGGCAAAACTATTTTGCTTGTAAGTCATGGCGGGGCATTAGACATGATGTACAGGATTGCCAGCAATCATCCTTTAAATGCTGAGAAGATTGTCTCGGTACCCAATGCATCCCTCAATTGGATTAGCCATGAAGGATCAGCCTGGAAAGTTGATGGCTGGGCTGAAACTAGTCATCTCGAAGGTCTGGTTCTGGATAATTTAGACCTATAAGCAACACCCCCTAAATAGCATATGATTCATTCATGAAACCTATTTTTTGGCTAGTGGCTTTCCTTATAGGATTAACCATTTCCATGTCAGCCTATTCGATGGATGACGCACCTGACGAACTTCCGAATCGAGTAGTTGGAGATATTGGCGCCGCCGTATACACCTCTAATCTGCATATAGGCACCGAAGGAACACAATCATTGGCACTTCCTTATGCTTTCTTTGACTATGAGCGCTTTTTTGCACGGATAGACGAAGTCGGCATTAAGACATTTAAATTGGGTTACGGCTATTTCGAAGTTATCGGAAAAATTAATTTAGATACCTATACAGTAAAGTCCTCAATTAACGGCAACTCCATTAATCGAAGCGACCCAATTCCTTTGGGCTTGGGAACATTTCAAGAAACGCCAATTGGAGGATTTTTTATTAATGCCTATCATGACTTCGGAAAATCTAAGGGGGCCCTTTATGAATTCCTTTACTTTGCCGAAATAGAGACCTATAAAAAAGTGGTGGTCTATCCTCAGATAGGAGTTGAAAGGCAATCCAGCCAATACGCCAATTATTACTATGGCATAAACTCCGGAGAGTCTGTGCTTACCGGCTATAGCGCTTATTCAGCCCCCGCTACTACGAACCTCTTAGCAGGGCTCATGGTCGAAATTCCTGTTGTAGATAACTGGTATGTAAATGTTTATGGGAGACGCAAATGGATGGGCAATGGTATCAACAATAGTCCAGTCATGAATCGCTCATTTCAAGACAATATATTTATGGCAGTAGCTTATCGTTTTAAATAAGCAGTAACAAATAAGCTACCCAAAGGTAGCTTATCTTAGAGGCTTCAATTACTTCGCGGAATGTAATTTATTCTGATCTGAAATACAAAAGTCCACGATCACATCAGCAAAACTTAAGTAACGAGAGTTACTTTTTCTAAACTGATCTATCTCGTTCACAACTGGTGATACCCCACTCTTAAAACCAGCATCCTCATACCCAGGATGATAAGGGGCTTCTTCTACAAATTTGTTTGTCATACATTAACCTTATTCAGTAAGCGCCCTAAAACAATAATGTTTAGAGCATAAAAGTAAAACGGATTTGCCATTACAAGCTACAAATGTCTACTGAACTATTCAAAAAGGATCTGCATACAAGATTCTCCCAAAGCAGCCCATCAAACACATGAACACCATGTGGATGGTTGCCGCTCCCCCTGTCCTTGATACCTGAGAGATTCACTCTAAGCTCAGCTTAGAACTTGCTCCTTCGGCGCACCATAAAGATGGTGACTCTCCAGACGGCCATTAAAGATAAGCAGTACCTTCCTATTGGTTACCTGAGCGTTCATGGGAGATTGCGCCTTCGGTGGAGGGAAATCCCTCACTCTCCTGCTTGATGAAATTATATTCTGTGCACGGAAGAACAATATTAGTGATTACTACTACTCAAATCCTAAAAGACATTACTTAGATAGAGATGTCTTTGGTAAAGAGAATGGCCAAGCGCTGACTGCTTTGTTAATCTAACCAAGAAAAATGATGTATTAATTGCACCCATCGATCCGACTGGCTCGATCAAAGATGGGGTTTTGATAAGTCAACCAAAACACACTAGGGGCAGACAAGTTAGTCGTACCAAAACCAATTGCATACCCTAGAACCTCAGCATATAAGCCTAGGAAATCAAGCGTTAGAGCATTATGAAGTAGTCATACAAGCTCACTGATCTCGATCAAGTTCTGATCGGGGTCACGCACATAAATAGAATTTAATTTTGAAGTAGCTCCAGTACGAATAACTGGGCCTTCAATAATAGGCCAATTTTCAGATGCCAATTTTGAAATCACCTCAATCAATGGCACTGAAGCAATAAAACAAAGGTCTAACGATCCTGGCATAGGAATGTTTGCCTTGGGCTCAAACTCCTTGCTTTTATGTGTAGATTGATTTTTTGTTTGCCGAACTTTAATGCTTTACGCTCAACAGGTGGAGTGCCGCCAATAAATGACTCCAACTGCATACCTAAAACAAGAGTATTAAAATTAACGCATTCAATCTCATTCGCGGTTGTAAGAACAAGATGGTCAATATTGTTCAGAAGCATTTCAAGAATAAATTAGTTTGGCATCGCCTTAAATAACTTAGCGGTTAGCGTCCCTGACAGTCAAGCGGCATATCCCTCAAAGGCTTCTCCTTGCTGTAATCACAATTAATCCCATCGGGTGAGGTAGTGCTAGCAAGGCATCCACCTAAGGACAAAATGAACAAGGCTTCGATGAGAGCTGTAAATAATTTTTTCATATTCAGATCCAATTTAAATATATAAATGCATTCTCCAGAGACCAACAAAATCAAAACCTCTCAGAGGTAATTTCGATATTTCTTGAAGGCCTCAGGTCAAAATACACAAAGCCCATTATGTGATCCCATTGACTTCTAGTCAAGATAGACTAAAGGGTCCATCTTGATGCCTTGGGCTAAGCAAAGGGCTCGCCATTGCAGGACTGCTCCAAAATTGCCAAAAAAGAGTCAAGCCGCCCAAGGGGGTCCGAGACGGAATCAATCAAGGCCGAGGATGACCAATCCTACTTAATAAGCCCGCATGCAATTCTTGGGCCCGAGTTCCCTGCTGGTTGTGATTTGTAATCATCAGGGTCGCGATGAACAACAACAGATCTTCCCAATATTCCAGTTGGCCCACTGTTAACAGCAAACCCGCTTAACTTTGCTGAATAAACTGCATTGCCATTGGAATCCGATTTAATGTTTGGCATATCTCCAGCATGGTTTGCGCCGCTTCCAGGCATACCATGTGATTGAACATCCGGATTAAAATGTCCACCTGCGCTGGTTGCATCTGGAGCCGAGCAATCTCCCTTTTCATGGATATGAAATCCTTGCTCGGCATTGGGCTTCAATCCTGAAAAGTTTCCGGATACCAATACATCATGCCCTTGCCATACAAAATTAACCGTACCTTTTACATTCGATCCCGAGCGTGCATCAAGGTTGGCAGATGCTTTTTGTCCTGCTCCATGCTCCATTGATTGGCATGCTGCCAAAGTCAGAGCCGCAAGAACACCCATAGTTAAACAAATGCCTTTAGCCATCACTCATCTCCCTTATTTCTATTGATCTAGGATAGATCTTGCCTGATTCTCACAAAAACACTCTTTAAGCAAAATAAAGACCTCGTTCCAAGTAGTCTTATTAGTTTATTTCATGGCTAAGTAATAAATACCAAATTCGCCTTTGGGTAGTTTTGGTATTCTTAGCTGGTCAGGGATGGAATCAAATCACTATCGCATGGATGTTTCATCTGGCCGTCAATGATGATATCTATATTCCTGAGTCTTTCCTCCATAACCATAGGAGGCCGCCCTAACATCTTGAACATGGATATAGCTTTCTTCATGCAAGTTGCCCAGAATTCTCTCAAAGCCCTCAAATGCCTCTTTGATGTATTGAGCCTTTTCATCCTTGGTATTGGTTTCATCAGTTACTTTGATGTCAAAGTAAAAACTGTTTTTACCTTGCTCACTCAATAAGCGACCGCCTACAAACCAAGAGTCATCATCTACATAGTTAATCGTAATAGCTATAACTTCCTTTTTCTTGCCCAAGATTCTGTGAGTAAGATCAAGAAGTAATTCATTTATCTTTTTTGTAGTTTCTACTGACTTTTTACTGCTGACTTTGACATTTATGATTGGCATAACATTTTCCTAATTAGTTAGCTATACAACTATATGATCTAAAAATAGGGGCACTACAAGGCATCACTAATTCCCCTTAACCTTTGTACGACATCTAGAAACTCATTTGCTCCTAATAACTTTTTTAGCTTCTTGGTCACTTCACCGCTTGCAGCGTTGAGCCCAGCCCTCATGGCCTTAGCCTTCTTGGTGGGATGAATTTCAACTTCACGAGCATCATGTGCTGATGGGAATCTTTCTATTAGCCCTAAATTCTCGAGCCCATCTAAACCTCGAGATACAGTCGGCTTAGTGATATTCATTTCTTTAGCCAGGACATTTGGATAAGACAGTGGCTTTTCCAAAACCACCCTTAGCATGAATGCTTGTGAAGGCGTCAACCCAAAAGGTTTAAACGCCAGCGTCCATTCCCGTTCTAACTTACGAGCTAGTGATGTGGTATTGAAATATAGGCATTGTTCAAACATGTAATAATTGTAACATCATTTAGTTAGCTATGCAACTATTGTAGAGAATACAGTTATAAAAGTCATTATCTGACTCTGCTATAGAAAATTAGTTTGTCCTTTTAAAGGATGTTTAATAAAAAGAGGCTAAAGGCCTCTAATCCAGCAAAAGCCTATAAGGGGTCATCTTAGACTTCACAAAGCCTTTCTTTTGATAAAAAGATTGGGCTTTTGTATTTTCAATATCCGTTAATAAGGTAATTCGATTACAGGACTCTTTTATTGCCTCGCTAACCGCATAATCAATTAACTGGGAACCAATTCCTTTGCCTCTGAATTTTGATAGAACAACCATATCTTCAAGGATGGCTACTTTAGAGCCTAGGGCGGTAGATTCCGTAAATAGTAGATTAATCATGCCTAATATTTTTTTATTATCTCTGGCAACTAAAACTATGCCGATCTTTGGATCAAGCATGATTTTGATAAGGGCTTTTCTTTGAGATTCTGAATGAGGCTCAAACTCTGCCTCTTGCTCAAAAAGAGTCTTCAATAACTCAACGAGTTCCGGAATATCTGAATAGATGGCCCTTGTAAATTTCATTGGTCAATTTTATTAATCTTGTCATCCCAATCAACGGAATACCGCATGCCATACCAAATGAAACTATTCCAACTAGAGCGCTATTAAATTTCTTAGTGGTCCGCGGTGAAATCAACTAGTGATGGGATGTGCAACCCTATTTCTTAGACTTATATTTTTGTATAGCCTCTTTTAAGTCTGAGTATTCCTCACAGCCAAAGTTGCAGGCCTTGTCTAATCTTGCCAATAATGCCTCAGCACCAGGCAGATCATTATTAATTAACTTTAGCTTCCCGTAATATTCAAGAGCGCCGCGATGATTTGGATCTATTTTTAAGGCAGCTTGATAGTACTTTTCTGCCCCTGCCAAATCAGGCGGCTGTTTCTTACGAAGACTGTAGCCCATCAAGTTATTCCAATCGGCTGAACTTGTATCATTGGCACCTTGTAACTGTTTGATGGCCTGATCATATTTTTCGGCTTTAATGCTTGCCCTTGACTCGGTTAACCAAGTTGGGTCTGACTTAACAGGCGCAGTATCTGCCCCATAAGATAAGCCAACCATTGAAAGGAGCAATAGAAGCACTGAGAGTGTTTTTTTCATTTTATAGCCTGTAGTTGATAGCCCCTCTTTTATAAACCGATTATTCAATTCCCGCTTGAGAGGAGGATAAATAAAAATCACCCGTAGATGGTTTTGGTATTTCTTGGTGGTCTTGGACAGAATCGACCAGAGCCAAGGAGGCTTAACCCCATCTAATAAGTTAGCCCGGCAACATAAGCGTAAAGCGGAATTCCCAGGATGATATTAAAAGGGAAGGTAATTCCTAAAGACATCCCCATATATAAAGCGGGATTTACTTCAGGAAGAGCGTGCCTTAATACTGCTGGCACAGCAATGTAAGAAGCGCTGGCGGCAAGCACCATTAATAAAACGGTATCGCCTAGAGGTAAACCCAGCGACTTACAGAGTCCCAATGCGATAGAGGCATGAACTAAGGGGGCCCCAATTGCATAAAATAAAGTAATGAGCGGTTTTCCTTTTAATCCCACAAAGTTCTTAGCCGCCATCAATCCCATATCGAGCAGGAAGAAAGCAAGCATCCCCTTAAATAGGTCGATTGAAAATGGGGCCATTATTTTTTGGCCAGCGTCACCACTCACCAAACCAACCATCATCGAACCCAATAAAAGAAGCTGCGCCCCATCGGTAAATGATTCGTGAAAAATCTTTGACATACCTACGGACTGTTTTGAATTGGAAGCTGACATCCTCGCTTTGTTTGCTAATAAGATTGCCAGAATAATTGCGGGCGATTCCATCAAGGCCATTGCGGCAGCCATATGTCCACCAAACGCAATGCCATATTGATCAAGTGCTTGCGTTGCGGTGATAAAAGTAACAGCACTCACTGAGCCATAAGTTGCGGCAATGGCGGCCGCATCATAGTTATTAAGCTTGGTTCTTAAAACAGCATAACCTATTATAGGAATGATGATTGCTAGAAATATTGCCAGTCCAAGTGCCAAACCAATCTCAAGAGTAAAGCCTGATTTATGAAGTGCAAAGCCGCCCTTCAAGCCCAAAGCCATCAAGAGATATAAGGATAAAAATCTAGCTATGGGCTGAGGAATTTCTAGATTGGATTTCACTGCACCAGCAAAGGCACCAAAGACAAAGAAGAGAATTGCTGGATCCAAGAGATTACTCACGTTTATATCTTAGGTAATTTTAGAAGTCCTTGCATTAGCCCCACATAGTTTGAGGGCTAAATGAAAAACCACTCGAAAGTGGCTTTTGGTGTTGCTGGTGGCCTTAGGTGAAATCGATCGGGCCCGAGGATGCCTAATCCTACTTTAATACTGCTTTTACTTTCCTTCTAAGAGTCGGCAAAATCTCTTCTTCAAACCAGGGATTCTTTTTCAGCCAAATATTATTTCTTGGGCTTGGATGCGGCAAAGGAATGGCCTTGGGCCAATAATTCTTCCATGCCATAACTGTTTCAGTCAAATTCTCATTATTGCCATCATCTAAATGCCACGCTTGAGCATATTGACCAATAATAATAGTTAGCCTAATGTTTGGCAGTTTTTCTAATAGCTTTACTCTCCAGGTATCGGCACATTCCGGCCTTGGGGGAAGATCACCCGATTTGCCTGTTCCCGGAAAACAAAAACCCATTGGAAGAAGAGCAATCCTCGTTTCGTCATAAAAGACTTCTTTATCAATGCCCATCCATTCTCTTAATCGATCGCCACTAGGATCATTAAATGGAATTCCTGTTTCATGAACTCGGCTACCCGGCGCTTGGCCAGCTATGAGGATCTTTGCCGAACTACTCACCTGAATAATTGGTCGTGGGCCTAGTGGCAAATGATTGGCACATAAAGTACAGGAGCGAATTTCATTAACGAGCTTGGTGAGGGATAGGCTCATCAATTGAGAATACGCTATATTGCTTCGTCTGTCGTATCGTGAATCAAAGTCTGATCAATAAAGGCTTTCATCCCAAATTCATTGGTGCAAAATAGATCCACAAAGCGATGATTCCACCTAATATCCTCAAAGGTGTAGGTATGGTTAGAATGAATTGTTTGAGAAACGGTCTCATCTAAACCCTTAACAGTTGCGACTAACGCGAAATCTGCTTTAGATAATTCTTCTTGAGATAACTTTGATAGAGGACTTTTTTCATCGATCGGATGAATCACAAGCCAAGTCAATGCCAGCATGGGTGTATGGTTACGGGCCAAGCTTAAATCATATATCCGCCTTATGCTATTACCTTCTTTGGTGATCTCTTGTATGAATAGGCTCAACTCAACTTCGGCGCCAATGATGCGGTTGTTTCTTTCATTAGCCATTCTGAACATCAAGGCAGGTTGGCCTTCGAAATTATTCACTATGGCAGTATTACTAAAGACTACTCTTGACCTTGGCAATGAAATTCTGGCAAATGCAAGAGCCGCAAACATTCCAATACCCAATAAGCCAACCATCGCTTCAATCGTGACCAAAATATGCCCATAGAGCGTTTGGGGATACATACTTCCATAACCAATAGTGGCTAGAGTTTGAACGCTAAAGAAAAAATACTCTAAAAACCCAATGCTCTTAAGCCCTGCGATTGAATCATCCTGCAAGGAATACATGAACCCAAAAAGTAAATTAATGGCAAAAAACACAGCGACAAAAGAAGCCAAAAAACGAGGCCAGGACATTCGCACCACTAAATGATAAAAATCTATAAAGGCATTTGAAAACAGTGATGTTGAAGATCGCTTAACAGGCGTAGTCATGAAATTATTTTTATCCATTGAAATAGCTTAACCCATTGCTTCTATCAGCACATTCGAAACACTAAGGCAAAAATGAAAACCACCCGAAGGTGGTTTTGGTGTTTCTTGGTGGCCCCGTGCGGAATCGACAAGGGCTTCAGTATGCCTTACTCTAATGGCTCTTTAAATAATCAATGACCCAAGCTGGGTCGCTATCGCTTGGAAAGATGGGATAGTGAACCGCCTCGATTACGCCATTATTAGCAATTAAGGTAACTCGCTTTAATAAAGTCATTCCAGCCGCTTCAAAGGTTGGCATATTCAATGCCTTTTGAAAGTGATGACCCTCATCACTGACAACTGGAAATGGCAGGTGGAGTCTATCAGCCATCTCTTTTTGATATTCAGTAGATTGAACACTTAAACCTACAACCTCTGCACCCAATGCTTGAAGTTCTTGATAGTGATCCCTAAACGAACAACTCTGAGGCGTACATCCTCTTGCTCCAGGAATTTGATCCCAACCATCAGGAAGAGCAACATTGGGTTGCCCTGTCATTGGATAACAGTAGATAACCAACTTACCTTTGATGTCTCCAAAATTAACATTCTTACCATTGGTGGCATTTAAGGAAACATTGGGTAGTCTCATTCCCTTCAAATGATTGGTTGAACCATCATCTTGAGGAATGGGCAAGTCTGTAGGGAGCTGATTTAGATTTGTCATAGATGAATTCTATATAAAAACCGCCCATGTGTGGTTTTGGTGTTTCTTGGTGACCCGGGGCGGAATCGAACCAGGGCCGTGGATGCCTGATTTAATCTTATTTAGGTCTATACAACTTAAAGAGTTGTTCCTTGCCAATGGTGAAGTAATCGCCTGGCCCACCACCTCTAAGGACATGTCCTGATTCTGAAGTTTCGTAGATTCCTTCTTTTAACAAGGCCTTATCAATATGAATATTTACAACCTCACCAAGCACTAACCATGTCTGAGCCTTTTCACCTGAAATACCTTTGAGCTGAATGATCTCAGTGCATTTACATTCAAATGCGACCTTGGCGTTGGCAACTCTTGGAGGGGCAACTAATGTTGATTTAGCTTGCTCAAGCCCTGTAGCTTCAAACTCACTGACTTCAGGAGGATATGGAGCACACGATTGGTTCATGGCTTCCACTAAATCGAATGTAACTAAGTTCCAAACAAACTCACCTGTCTCTTCAATGTTTCTTAAGGTATCTTTATAGCCAACACTTGAAAAGCCAATAATCGGAGGGACATAGTTAAAGGCATTAAAGAAACTATATGGCGCCAAGTTCATAACCCCAGCTTTACTTTGTGTTGAGATCCACCCAATCGGCCTTGGACCCACAATGGCATTAAAAGGGTCATGTGACAAACCATGCCCATTCTTAGGTTCATACGAATACATATCTGTCATTTCTATTCCTTAGGCGGCTGGTCCTACTTAACTTCTTTTGGATTGAAGTAGGGGTTTTGAATAATTCCAAATCGATTTCCAAATGGGTCTTTTAATGCGGCGACCATAATGCCTTCACCAACATCAGTCACTGGTTCAAGCGATTCAGCGCCGAGATCCAATAATCTTTGAAAAGCCGTCTCTATATTTGCTACACCCCACAGTGGTTGTGATCCAGCTGTAGATGATTCGCCCTGTGGCAAAAGTCCAAGCTCAAAACCGCCTACCTGAAAGCCCACATAAAAGGCTTGATCATAATAGGGTTTCATCTCCAACACTTGTGAATACCAGTCTTTAGCTTTAGCCAAATCATTAACTGGATAGATTGCCGTTCTGAGTCCGAGGATCATATAAGCCTAATTAGGGTTGCGTTGGTTAAGAATAGCAAACCCCCAAATGAAAAAACCACCCGAAGGTGGCTTTTGGTGTCACTTGGTGGCCCGGGGCGGAATCGAACCACCGACACAAGGATTTTCAATCCTCTGCTCTACCGACTGAGCTACCAGGCCAAGACTGGGAATTATAAATGAAACTGCATTCCAACCTAAAAAATGGCCAAACTACAGCTAACTCGACTAATTTGCTAGCAACACAATCCTATAGGGCGGCGCTCTAATAGATTGGGCGAGAATTAATAGCCAAAAATGCCGTGGCTCGCAATCTTAACTAATCTTAGTTTCTATTTTGGCTCGGGCCACATGTAATTTTCTGAAGCTGTCAATCATGCGGCGATGCCTGTCTAGCCCTTCTAGGTTTATGCTAGTTGGTGTCAGACCGTAGAATAGAACACTGCCGTCCACTGAGCCAATTGCTGCATCCATCCTCTCATTGCCAAAGATCCGACGCAAATTAACTAAGTAGTCATCGAGCTCTAAAATTTCATCCAATAGAATTTCCAGTACCGCGTTTAAGGCCTGATAAAACAATCTGCGCTCAATTGTATTGTCGTTATATTGCAGGAAGGCGCCCACCAATTCATGCGCTTCCGTAAAGCGTTTCAAGCTAAGATGAATCAGTAACTTCAACTCCAAAACTGTTAGTTGACCCCAAACCGTATTTTCATCGAATTCAATTCCAATCAATGTGGCGATATCACCGTACTCATCGAGCTCATTACTCTCTAAACGCTCAAGAAGCATACTAAGGCCAGCATCATCTAAACGAGACAGGTTCAAAATATCAGAACGAAATAACAGCGCCTTGTTGGTGTTATCCCAAATTAGATCCTCTATTGGATAAATCTCAGAATATCCTGGCACCAGTATCCGACAAGCGATCGCGCCCAGCTCGTCATACACTGCCACGTAAGCCTCTTTGCCTATAGATTTAATAATGCCAAACAAGGTTGCAGCCTCCTCGGCATTGGAGTTTTCACCATGGCTAGAGAAGTTCCATTCCACAAAATCATAGTCCGATTTAGCGCTGAAAAAATGCCACGAAACAATTCCACTAGAATCAATAAAGTGTTCTACAAAATTATTTGGCTCAGTCACTGCCTCTCTTGAAAAAGTAGGTGGGGGTAGATCGTTAAGGCCTTCTAAACTACGCCCCTGCAGCAATTCCGTCAAACTACGCTCTAGTGCTACCTCCATACTTGGGTGTGCGCCGAATGAAGCAAACACGCCACCTGTCCGAGGATTTAATAAGGTGACACACATTACTGGATAGACCCCACCCAATGAGGCATCTTTTACTAACACTGGAAAGCCCTGCTTTTCCAGTCCCTGAATGCCTGCCAAAATGCCAGGAAATTTCGCCAGCACTTCCATCGGCACATCTGGCAAAGCAATTTCACCTTCCAGAATTTCGCGCTTAACAGCTCTTTCGAAAATCTCCGATAGGCATTGCACCTGCGCTTCGGCAAGCGTGTTACCAGCACTCATGCCATTGCTAACGTAAAGATTTTCAATCAAGTTAGATGGGAAATAAATAGTCTCCCCATCTGATTGACGAACAAAAGGCAACGAACAAATGCCGCGCTTTACGTTACCAGAATTGGTGTCAATCAGATGTGAGCTACGTAAATCGCCATCAGGATTAAAAATTTTCAGACAGCGCTCATCCAGAATTTCTGACGGTAAAGTATCGTTCTTGGCTGGCTTGAACCAGCGCTCGCTTGGGTGGTGTACAAACGCTGCGTTAGCGATATCTTCTCCCCAGTACGCACCGGCATAAAAATGGTTGTTACTCAGTCGCTCAATATATTCACCCAAAGCAGATGCCAATGCGCTTTCTTTTGTCGATCCCTTGCCATTGGTAAAACACATTGGAGAGTGGGCATCTCGGATATGCAAGGACCACACATTGGGAATGATATTGCGCCATGAGGCGATTTCAATCTTAATACCTAGATTCGCCAACACGCTAGTCATATTCACAATGGTTTGCTCTAGCGGGAGATCTTTGCCCACAATATATGTACTAGCATCAGATGCGGACTTTAAAGTCAACAATGTTTGCGCATCAGCATCCAAGCTCTTAACTTCTTCAATGACAAACTCTGGCCCCGCTTGCACTACTTTCTTGACGGTACAGCGTTCGATGGAACGCAAAATGCCTTGGCGGTCATTTGCCGAGATATCTTCTGGCAATTCAACCTGAATCTTAAAAATCTGCTGATAACGGTTTTCAGGGTCGACAACATTATTCTGTGAAAGCCGAATATTTTCGGTGGAAATATTACGAGTGGCACAGTAAAGCTTCACAAAATAGGCGGCACATAAGGCTGAAGAAGCTAGAAAGTAATCGAAAGGACCTGGAGCAGAGCCATCACCTTTATATCGGATGGGCTGGTCGGCAATCACCGTGAAGTCATCGAACTTAGCTTCAAGACGTAACTTATCGAGAAAGTTAACTTTAATTTCCATTGAAATAATTCCGAAAATGATGTGGACGCTATTATCTGTCGCTACACCGTTGCCGCGCAATCTTGCGAGGATTTTTATAAACGCAAAAGATAATTTGCCGATTTTTTTCGACAAATTATTTACTTAAGGCCTTATTGCTCGCCCTTATTCCGTGATGTGTCGATGCCTAAAGCTTTGAGCTTGCGATAAAGATGGGTTCGCTCCAAACCTGTGTACTCGGAAATCTTGGTCATGCTCCCACCCATGATTTGCATTTGGTGCTCAAAGTAGGCTTTTTCAAAAAGATCTCTTGCCTCTCTTAGAGGAAGATCGAAGTAGGTTTTTGCAATCCCACTTATGTACTCGTCTTCAGGCGCGCAAGCACTTACTTCAGTCACCGCTGGTCTGAGTGCATTACTAGTGCTCGAGCTAGGCTGAACTGTGCGCTCTTCTTCCGGCTCTACATATTTAGGCGAGCTCTCCAAAGCCTTGTTAACTGTCTTTAGAAGCTTTTGTAAAGCGATCGGCTTTTCTAAAAAGTTCAGCGCGCCAATGCGTGTTGCTTCAACTGCGGTATCAATTGTGGCGTGCCCTGACATCATGACCACGGGCATTGTCAATTGACCAGTCTTAGACCACTCTTTTAACAAAGTAATGCCATCTGTATCTGGCATCCAAATATCCAATAACACAAGGTCTGGTCGCATTTGTTCACGAATAGTGCGTGCTTGAATAGCATTTTCTGCCACGTATACAGTGTGGCCTTCATCCGTCAGAATCTCATTGAGAAGCTCACGAATTCCCATCTCATCATCAACCACCAAAATACAAGCCATACTTAGGCCGCCTCTTTTGCTAAATTCATAAACAGAATTGATACTTGCGCACCGATCACATCCTCCCCCTGCATACGGTTTCGGATTTTAATCTTGGCTGCATGGTCATCAATAATTTTCTTTACCACTGCCAAACCTAATCCCGTACCCTTACTCTTGGTTGTTACATATGGCTCGAATGCTCTTGCCAATATCTTAGCTGGAAATCCAATCCCGCAATCACTTATTGTCAACCGAACTGCATTTTGCACTACGCCAGTGTGCCCACCATAGGGCACCAATTCAGTTTTTACCTCGACTGGTTCACTCGGGTTTGGGCCCTCAAGCGTGGAATCTTGCGCATTTTGAAGTAAATTGTGAATTACCTGTCTTAACTGAGTAGCGTCGCCCATGATGTTTGGGCAGCTAGGATCGAGGTGAGTTCGCAATGGACTGCCTTCATATAAACCCAAAATCTCTGTAGTGAGCGTATTGATAGATACCGACTTTAGTTGAGGTGCTGGTGTTTTAGCAAAATCCCTAAAGTCATTCACCATCTGCTTCATGGCTTGTACCTGGCCAATAATGGTTCCGGTACTTCGGTTCAGCATTTCCTCTTGCTCTGGGTTCAACTTGCCGGCAAGCTTGTGCTGCAATCTCTCCGCTGAGAGCTGAATAGGGGTAAGTGGGTTTTTGATTTCATGAGCTAGTCGTCTTGCAACCTCACTCCATGCAATAGACCTTTGCGCACTGACAACATCGGTAATATCATCAAAAACCACCATTCGCAGTTCGCTCGTCAACTCAGTTCCTCGGACAAACAAGGTCACACCCAACTCGTTTTCAAACTCGTTGGTGGAATGCAATTGGATTTGCTTTTGCCATACAGGGGCAATTGGCTGCCCAAACTGGGCTGCAGGGACATCGCTAGCTACGGCAAGCTTGATTGTTGCAAAGCCTTCCTTAATTGCCCCCTCAAATTCTAAAAGGCTAGGACTATGACTAAGTGGCTTACCGTCCAATTGCGTCAGATCTTGCACAAAAATTCTATCTGCCCCAGCATTACTGGAGACTACGTTGTAGTTTTTATCAAAAATACACACTCCCGCAGTTAAGCTACCCAGAACTTTTTCTAAAAACGACTTTGATTCTTGTAAAGAATTTCGCGTATCGGCAAGCTGGCTTGTCATGACGTTAAATTGGCGAGTCAGCAGGCCCAACTCATCTCCAGTATCTAGTTCTGGTTTAGGTGACAAGTCCCCCTGAGCTACGGCTTGAGTTCCCTTTAAAAGCATCAAAAGAGGGCGGGCAAGCTGCCGGCCCAATAAAAGAGCCAAAGTAATTGCTACAAATACTGCAAAAAATAAAGTTAGCGTTAAAGTACCTACAAACATTTTGCGCAAACCAGTACGTCCCAAGGACTTCTCTTGATATTCGCTATAGGCAGACTCAACCGCAAAAATATTCTTGGCCAATGGGACCGGAATATAACGCACCAACTGTAAAAAATATTTATCGTCTGCGTCTTTGCTGCGGGTAGAGTTCTTTCTAACAATCGGCACAATCGCTCTTACTCGATAGCCCCGTTGACCCCCTTCCATCTCAATTTGGTCTAAAAAAGTAACGCCCTTCTTTTTAAAAGCCTCCGAAATGACATCAGAACTAGGCGCAGGAAAATATTTTTTGGGCTTTAGCTCACTAGTAAAAATTAAATTGCGTCGCATATCAAAGAGACTGAGCTCTTGAATACCAAATTGGTTACGAATCTTCATAACTGTTGTGGCGACCTGATCAGTGGTTGCGCCTGAGGGGGCCTGCACAATCTGTTCAGCAATAAAATTTCCCTCGCCCAAAATCTCTTCTTGGGCAACTTGCAATGTAATGCGCCCCAACTCTAAGCCAGAGTTCAACGCTGATTCGACTTTCACATCAAACCAAGTTTCAATGCTGCGAGAAACGAACTGTAGAGAAACGCCATACAAAATCAAACCCGGCACGATTCCAACTAAAGCAAAAATCATTGCTAATTTCGCAATTAACCGCGTGCCAAAATGACCTCGGTACCAACGAACCGCAATCACACTCACCAAAATTAAAATAACTAAGGTTAAACAAATGCCAATAATTACATTAGCGGCATATAACCAAATAAAATAATTATCAAAAAATTTGGTATTGGACGATGCGATGGATAGTAATACCAATAGCAATAATGCAAAAATACCAATCGCGCCAATCGCAATCGGAATTACTTTTTTTCTCCAAGCCTTTGATGCAAAAAAGTCGGCCTTAAGCAGTGCTAAAGGAGCTTTCATCGTTTGATTAAGTTGGGCCCATTGGGCGTAAGCGGAAAACGGAACCAATCGCTAGAAACATTCCAATCGCGATTATTCAATGCATTTACTTGAAATGGCTTGGGAAGCTTGCTTAAATCTAGAACCATTCGCAAACCTGCTGTGTAAGCCTTATTGGGATCTAGCTGAGTGTTATCAATCACATTCCATCCACCAATACTGCCCACCGCTTGTAATGCCTCGGAGATAGTTTTTGCTGAGAATGTGAATCCCTCGGAGGCAATCCGATATTGCTGAGTGAGCGGCTGATAAGACAATCGTGTTTGCCTTTGAACAAACACTGGTCTTTCTTCAAACCAATACCAGCGTCCCCGCGTTAAATCAAACTCCGCCTGAAAATAGAGCACCACGCCTTTTTGAACAGCATCTTCTAAGCCTGGTGATAACTCAATCTGAAATGCGGCACTCAATAGCCAGTCATTATCGACCCTCTCCAACTCGAAGGATTTGATTTTGATACCCTCTGCATTAACGGCCGTTGTAAATACCCCCAAGGCCATCAAACACACAAAGATGGATTGTTTAATTCGTTGGTTCATGACTCATTTTTTTAAACAAAGCATAGTAAAAACCGTCATTTAACTCGGTGGGCAATAGCTGCCCCGGAGAGTCCAATCGTAATGCATTGCTATGTTCTGTAGCAAACCAAATTGCCTGCCCCTCCCCCTCCTCTGGGAATAATGAGCATGTCACATACAAAAGTAGCCCACCCGGCTTTAGCATCTTCCATGCCTGACTCAAAATACTCCGCTGCCTTAGCTGTAAAGCCTTTATATCTGCCTCACGCCGTAAGAAGGGTATATCTGGGTGTCTGGACACAATTCCCGAAGCTGAGCAAGGAGCATCTAGCAAAATCTTGTCAAATGGCGCTCCATCCCACCAAGACGCTTTTGAGGCATCCCCTCTTAATACCCGAACATTTTGAGAATGTAAGCGTAATCGATCTAAGTTTCCCCCTATTTTTCCGATACGCTCGCCATCAAGCTCAAGGGCAAACATCTCGCAATCAGCCAACTCCAATAAGTGGGCAGTCTTTCCGCCAGGTGCAGCGCAGGCATCCAAGACTCTTTCGCCCGGCTGAGGATTTAGCAAAACCGCCGCTAACTGCGCTCCTGCATCCTGTACCGAAACTGCACCACTATAAAAACTTGGCAAATCTGAAACTGGAACAGGCTCAGTTAACAACAGAGCAGAAGGCAACTGAACACCTGCAATCTCTTCAATGGGGCTCGAAATAATCCCTGCTTCTCTTAATAGAGTTTGATATTGTTCACGCGAATATTGTTTCTGATTTACTCGCAAAATTAATGGCGCACGCTTTGCTTGTTGAAACAAAATTGATTGCCACACCTTTGCATAGTTGAGCTTCAAGTTAGCCCGCCACCAAGCCGGAACATACATTGGTATAGGGTCTGGAGGGTAGTGCTTTTCACCTTCTACTGGCTGCACAGTGAGGCTTACTTTCCTTAACACTGCATTTACCAAGCCCTTTGCATAGACCGTCTGATCATATTCGCCACAAGCCCTAACAGCCTGATCAACAATGGTGTGAGGAGCATAACCTTTGCCTTCTATGGTTTCCTGCAAAAACAGAGCAATTGCCACCGCGAGCAAATGCTCAACTTCAGGAGGCGGTGGCTTTGGAATAAATTGCTTAATCAACTCATGAGAACGAACCCATTTGCGCAATGCATCGAAAGTGAGGCTTTGCACAATCGGTCGCTCATGGGCATCTAGCTGATCCAAGACCTCTGTGAGCGAACTACCACTCATTACCTCTCCAATCGCTTGTGCAGCAATGGTGATTGCTTCAGAAAGCGGAAGACTGCGTGGTGTTTTTTGATCAGTCAAATTAGTTTTCTCCGGGATATACCCCGTTTTTTGCCATATTCAAAAGGCGGGCCACTCGCTCTTCGGTTGGAGGATGAGTAGAAAATAATTGGGTAAGGGCGCCCGCACTTAAGGGATTAAGAATCATCATCTGCGCAGTTTCAGGATGTTGCTCTACTGCCTGAAACGGAATGCCCTGTGCATAGCTGTGTATTTTCTCCAAGGCCTGTGCCAACGCTTCAGGATCGGCGCTGATCTCAGCGCCGCCACGGTCTGCCTCGTATTCTCTTGCGCGAGAAATACTCATTTGAATCAAGCTTGCGGCGATAGGGGCCAAGATTGCCACCAACAAACTTGCAATTGGATTGCTTGGCCGACCCTCAGAGTCGCGCCCACCAAAAAACATCGCAAAATTTGCCAACGCGGAAATCGCACCAGCCATAGTGGCTGCAATCGTTGATATCAAGATATCCCGATGACGGACGTGCGCTAGCTCATGGGCCATGACGCCGCGCAACTCACGGTTTGATAGGATCTTTAAGATTCCCGTAGTTGCAGCAACCGACGCATTCTCTGGATTGCGTCCAGTAGCAAAGGCATTGGGTGCATCCTCGTTAATCAGAAATACTTTAGGCATTGGAAGTCCAGCCTTTCCTGAAAGCTCCTTCACAAGCGCATAAAACTGTGGGGCAGATCTTTCATCGACTTGTTGGGCATTAGTCATTTTCAGGACCATGGTGTCAGAGAACCAATAACTAAAAAAATTCATGCCAATAGCTATGAGCAACGCCATCAACATACCCTGTTCTCCACCTAGCATGCCTCCAACCACTATAAATAGAGCGGTAATTGCCGCCATTAAAATGGCGGTCTTGACCAAGTTAAACATTCTTATTCCTTTGCTTGAAAACGCAATAATCCTTCGCTAGCACCAAGTGACTGTATACACATTTTTGGGCTCATTTTTTTTCCTCCAGACTTTTGCATTTCAAGAATCTCTATCACGCCGTGGCCACATTGAATATAGGCGCAACCATCTCTAAACCCTAAAATTTCGCCAGGAACGCCCTTGTGCTCAAAGGTGCCCGCCTTCGGAATGCGAGAATTCCATAGCTTCATTACTGCGCCGTCAATATTGCTAGTGGCGCCAGGAAAAGGATTAAATGCACGAATTCGAGCATCAATTTGAGCGGCGCTTAAACTCCAATCAATTTCTGCTTCCGTTTTTAATATTTTTTCTGCGTAAGTAATCCCAACCGTAGACTGTTTACTCCTCGACAAATCATTGCCTTCTTGCAGAAGTTTTAAGACATTAACAATAAGTTTGGAGCCTAAGATAGCCAAACGATCGTGCAAGGTGACGCTTGTTTCTTCAGGATTAACTTCAAGATCCGAAACTAGAACAGTGTCACCCGTATCCAGGCCTACATCCATTTGCATGATGCATACCCCTGTTTTTAAGTCTCTCGCTTCAATAGCGCGCTGAATGGGAGCGGCACCACGCCAACGGGGCAATAGTGAGGCATGAATATTAAAGCTTCCATGCCTACCTGGTTTCTCGGTGAGATCCAATATTTCTTGCGGCAAGATCAAACCATAAGCGACTACTACCATAGCATCGAATTCAATTTCAGATAGTTGTCGAAAAGTTTCTTGAGCTTGAGCCCGCTTCACAGGATCATTGCTATTAAGCCTTAGTGTTTCAGGCTGCAACACAGGTATATTATTTTTTAATGCAAACTCTTTAACAGGGCTTGCCTGTAGATGCATTCCCCTGCCGGCGCGACGATCGGGTTGTGTAAGCGCTAAAACCACTTCATGTCCAGCATGATGAATAGCGCGCATTGCTTGCGCCGCAAACTCAGGGGTACCAGCAAATACAATTTTCATCGCGGCGCTTAGCGCTGACTCTCTAATTCTTTTGCGCGCTTTTTCATTTTTTGTGTGATACGAGTGCGCTTAAGTATCGATAAATATTCTACAAATACTTTTCCCTGCAAATGATCCATCTCATGCTGTAAACATACCGCCAAAAGACCGTCTGCTGCAATCTCAAAATCTTTGCCATTGGTATCTATCGCTTTTACGCGAATCTCTGCAGGCCGCTCAACCTCATCATAGAATTCGGGCACGGAAAGGCAGCCTTCACGCCAAGACTTTGTCTCAGCGCTTGCCCAAATAATTTCTGGATTAATGAAAACCATCAGCTCATTTTGATCTTCTGATACATCTATCACTACGATGCGCTCATGGATGTCAACCTGTGTAGCAGCTAAGCCCACCCCGGGGGCCTCATACATCGTGTCGGCCATATCGGCCACAATTTGTTTTATACGTGCATCAACTTGTGCTACAGGTTTAGCAACCTTGTGCAAGCGCGGGTCTGGATAACAAAGGACGGGTAACAAAGCCATATGAGAATTATCCAACAGAGCCAACAGTCTGTCCCGATTGCTTCAATTTCCCAAACCCAATAGAGAGCAAGAATCCTTATCATTTCTGGGATCGCAAGAGAGCTTGATGGCCCAGCGCATCCAGTCACTTTAGGTTTAGGCTCCGTTAATGATTACCGCATTTGGCACAAGGAAGGGTGTGATTTAGCTCTGAGATTACTTCAGCCTAGCCCGAGCTTTAGCTTAACAAGTACTTTTTATATCTAAGTATTCTCGAGGAACAAAACTAACACCATTCTTCCGCCTTCCGAAGGGTGGCTGACTTTTCTCATCTCCTGCCAAATGCCAGTTATTGATTCAACAAGGTGCAAGCTAGTGCGACAGCCAAGCGATGTCATTGGGAAACTCATTTTATTTGCTTAAAACCCCATTTAAAGGCATTTAAATGGGGTTTTAATATGAATACTGCCACTTTTAGGCCTGATTTATACATTCCAAAATAAGGCTTTTTGGACTTTTCCCAATTTATCGGTTAATAATAAAAAAGGGGTAAGTGATCGACCAAACCCTGATTTGGTTTAAATTGATCATCCTTTTCCCCTATTAAAAATATCATTTCAGGCTCAAATTTAGGCAAACGCGTGGCAAAAGCACCCTCCAAAAGCACCTCAAAAACCTCATCCGTTGATCACCCCAAGGCACTCATCATTGCCGAGAAGCCGTCTGTTGCAAATGATATCGCCAAGGCTTTGGGTGGCTTTACCAAATACGAGGATTATTTTGAAAGCGACGACTTTGTTATTTCGTCCGCCGTTGGCCACCTTCTCGAAATTGCAGCGCCAGAGGAATATGACGTCAAACGCGGCAAATGGTCTTTTGCTAACCTGCCTGTTGTGCCGCCTTACTTTGATTTACGCCCCATTGTCAAAACTGAGTCGCGCTTAAAAGTTTTACAAAAACTGATTAAACGCAAAGATGTGACCTCACTCATTAATGCCTGTGATGCAGGACGAGAAGGTGAGTTAATTTTTCGGTTGATTGCACAACATGCAAAAGCTCCCCAATCTATTAAACGCTTATGGCTTCAGTCGATGACACCTGCAGCAATTCGTGATGGCTTTATTAACCTGCGCACTGACGAAGAAATGCAGCCCCTTTCAGATGCGGCGCGCTGTCGTTCTGAAGCAGACTGGTTAGTGGGGATCAATGGCACTCGCGCAATGACTGCTTTCAATAGCAAGAGTGGCGGATTCTTTTTAACTACTGTTGGCCGTGTACAAACCCCGACTCTTTCCATAGTAGTGGAGCGTGAAGAGCTCATTCGCAAATTTGTATCCAAAGATTATTGGGAAGTAAGGGCCGAATTTATTGCTGCCGCAGGCCTTTATGAAGGTCGCTGGTTTGACCCCAATTTTAAGAAAGATACTGCTGAGCCAGATGCGCGTGAGAATCGTCTCTGGAGTGAAGCTGCTGCTCTGAGTATTGTTGCGGCATGTCGAGGAAAGAAAGCTACGGTTACCGAAGAGGCTAAACCAGCAACTCAGCTTGCGCCTCAACTATTTGATTTAACTAGTCTGCAACGCGAAGCCAATGCACGCTTTGGCTTTTCTGCAAAAAATACCCTAGGTCTTGCTCAAGCCCTCTATGAGCGCCATAAGGTCCTCACCTATCCTCGTACTGACGCTAAGGCCTTACCTGAGGACTACCTTGATACCGTTAAACAAACCATGGAAAACCTTGCTGATCATTCGCAAGACTATCGTACATTTGCCAAACAAATTTTGAATGGGGACCCAAAAGATTCAAAGACAAAGGCTGGTTATGGTTGGATTAAGCCTAATAAACGAATTTTTGATAACTCCAAAATTTCGGACCACTTTGCGATCATCCCCACTTTAGAAACACCAAAGAATTTAAGTGAGCCAGAAGCCAAGCTCTATGATTTGGTTGTGCGACGATTCTTGGCAGTGTTTTATCCGGCAGCTGAATTCCGTGTAACTACCCGCATTACCGAAGCTTCTGGTCATCATTTCAAAACTGAGGGTCGCGTTCTTGTCAACCCTGGATGGCTGACCGTCTATGGTAGGTCCAATCAAGCTGACGATGAGTTGGTACCCGTGCAAGAAGGTGAAGCCGTTCAAACTGAATCTGTAGTTGCTGTGCCGTTAAAAACTAAACCACCTGCACGCTATACAGAAGCGACCCTACTTTCAGCAATGGAGAGTGCTGGCAAGTGGGTTGATGATGATGAAATGCGCGAAGCCATGGCTGAAAAAGGTTTAGGCACACCTGCGACACGCGCAGCAATTATTGAAGGCTTGCTTGCTGAGAAATATATGGTTCGCGAAGCACGTGAGTTGATTCCGACTGCCAAAGCCTTCCAACTTATGACTCTTTTGCGAGGATTAGACGTAGAAGAGTTAACTCGCCCCGATTTAACGGGCAACTGGGAAAATAAGTTATCGCTCATTGAGCAGGGCAAGATGAATCGCGACACCTTCATGCAAGAAATTGCACAGATGACGCAGCGCATTGTTAAGCGCGCCAAAGAATATGACAGCGATACGATTCCTGGTGACTACGCAACAATGTCAACGCCATGCCCGCACTGTAAAGGCCCAGTAAAAGAAAACTACCGTCGCTTTGCGTGTGAAAAGTGCGGCTTTACGATTAGCAAAACTCCAGGTGGCCGCGCTTTTGAATATCCTGAAGTCGAAGAATTATTGCGTGAAAAAACAATCGGGCCTCTCCAAGGGTTCCGCAGCAAAATGGGTCGACCATTTGCCGCCATTATTAAGTTAAGCGAAATTCCCGAGGATGATGCTGATTATCCAAATGCAGGTTTCAAGCTTGAATTTGATTTTGGTAATACTCAAGATGATGAAACTGAAGCTATCGATTTCACAGGACGACTAGCTCTAGGTGTTTGCCCAAAATGTTCTGGTGCAGTTTATGAAGATGGCATGCGCTACGTTTGTGAGCGCAATACTGGGCCAACTAAATCATGCGACTTCAAAACTGGCAAAGTGGTTTTACAGCAAGAAATTTCCCAAGAGCAAGTTCAAAAATTGTTGAAAGAAGGCAAGACTGATCTTCTCACCAACTTTAAATCTAACCGAACTGGTCGTGGCTTTAAAGCCTATCTTGCTTTGGGATCTGACGGAAAAATTGGCTTTGAGTTTGAAGCTAAAGCCCCCAAAGCTGCGGGTGCAGCCAAGGATCCTGCGAAGAAGCGGGCTGGCGCAAGTGCAGCTAGTAAGTCGGTCGCAAAGCCTAAGCGCGCAAGTAAAGCGAAATCATCCGAAAGTAGCTGAGCTGCAATTAGCTTTGCTGCTAAGGCTGACCAAAGCACACCTCTCGAGCCAAGAGCTGTAGCCAAGAAGATTCCTGGGCGTTGAGTTAGTGCGCCGATGATTGGCAGACGGTCTCCTGCCACGCAACGTACGCCCACAAATTCACCTTCTTGAATTAATCCGCGAGGATCACCTTCTAAATAATCAACTAAACCCTGGGCCTGAGCGCGATTAAATTCATCACTTTCATTTCTGGGCGCAAGATCATCTTCGCCCTCATCAAAGCTTGAGCCAACAATCCAGCGACAGCTTCCATCTTCTAATAAATCCGCAGGCAGGCAATAGCCGTCCCCGGAGATTCCCACCCGAGGTAATTTTTCTAACCAAGCATCATTGGCTTTGATAGAGAAAATACTGAGTTGCCCCCTCACTGGTTTTAATGGCAAACGAATGCCAATGCTACTCATCAAAGCTTTGCTTTCCATCGCAGCAGCTATAACTACTTTGTTTGCAGAAAGGATGGGTTCATTGGTTTCGTTATAAAGATGCCATACGCCCTTACTTTCTTCAAGCCGAGTAATGCGCGTATTCCAACGGCAAGTTAGGCGTTCATGGATTTGTAAAAGTGCGTTACTGGTCTCAAATAAATTTAAGGATGCACCTCGCGGCAACCACACACCACTTTGCTTTATGCCGCAAATTTTTTCAGCCTCTGATGCATCCAAAGGTAATGCCATTTCTTGATCAAGACTGAGAGAAGATAAGTGCTGCATAAGCTCTAGGCGATCAAACGCTCTACCTCTTTTCGTGGGCTGAAATATGCCATGACGCCTCCAAACCTGGCCCCATCTAGTTTCAGCCATTAAAAAGGCGATTCGCGTTAATCGCAATAAACGAGGGGAGCCCTTCCCAATATGAGGATGGGCAATAGCATATGCATGACTAGAACAAGCGGTTGCAGGGGCGGGTGCTGCATCGACAATGCAAACTGATTTGCCGCGCTCGACCAACTCATTAGCAATGGTTGCGCCACAAATTCCTGCCCCAATCACCACGATTTCATGGTGTTGGGGGTTGGTCATTTAATAAGTCTAGATAAAGGTGATGCGTATGATGTTGCTATACGCTTAGGCATTTAAGCGTTGTTCGATCTTCGTGCGAGTCTCTTTCAACTCTTTAGGCAAACGCTCGCCAAGATGCTCAAACAATTCTGTATGTAACTTTAGTTCATTCTTCCAGTCATCAATTCCAACGGTGATAGCTTTGGTGAATTTCTCTGCTGAATAGTCGAGTCCACCCCAATCCATATCGCTATACTCTGGAGTAATCCCAAACGGTGTTTCTTTCCCACTTGCTTTGCCTTCGGCGCGGTTCAGAATCCATGAAAGAACGCGCATGTTTTCACCAAACCCTGGCCAGACAAACTTGCCATTTTCATCTTTGCGGAACCAGTTCACACAATAGATCTTCGGCAATATCGCGCCCTCGGCTTCAAGTTTCTTGCCAATATTGAGCCAATGTTGGAAGTAGTCGCTCATGTTGTAACCAGCAAATGCGATCATCGCAAATGGGTCACGACGAACTACGCCAATTTGACCGGTAATAGCTGCAGTAGTTTCTGAGCCCAAAGTTGCAGCCATATAAACACCCTCAACCCAGTCACGCGCCTCACTAACTAAAGGAACGGTGTTAGAGCGACGACCACCAAACAAGAATGCATCAATTGGAACACCTGCAGGATCGTCCCAATTAGGGTCGACAGCCGGGTTATTAGTTGCAGCCACTGTGAAGCGTGAATTTGGATGAGCAGCTTTGCGACCGGCAGCACCATCAGAAGGAGTCCAATCTTTCCCTTGCCAGTCAATCAAATGCGCTGGCGGCGTTTCTGTCAAATCTTCCCACCAAACATCACCATCATCAGTTAAGGCAACGTTGGTGAAGATAACGTCTTGGTTAAGGGAGTCCATACAATTTTGATTGGTTTGACGGTTTGTACCAGGAGCGACGCCGAAGTAACCGGATTCTGGATTAATTGCAAACAAACGGGTTTTGCCAGAGACTGGATCTTTACGTGGCTTAATCCACGCAATGTCATCACCAATAGTGGTAACTTTCCATCCATCAAATCCTTTTGGAGGAATCATCATGGAGAAGTTGGTTTTGCCACAGGCAGATGGGAATGCTGCAGCGATGTGATATTTCTTGCCTTCAGGAGAAGTTACGCCCAAGATCAACATGTGTTCTGCTAACCATCCTTGATCGCGACCCATATTGGATGCAATACGCAAGGCAAAACATTTTTTTCCCAACAATGCGTTGCCGCCGTAACCAGAACCATATGACCATATTTCACGAGTCTCTGGATAGTGAACAATATATTTGTTCTTATTATTAGGCCAAGCAACGTCCTTTTCGCCAGCAGCTAAAGGTTTGCCAACAGTGTGAATGCAAGGCACAAACTCTCCATCTGCGCCTAGTTGATCGATAACCGCCTTACCCATACGAGTCATAAGGCGCATATTGATTGCAACATAGGGACTGTCAGATATCTCAACGCCAATGTGTGCAATTGGTGAGCCAATAGGGCCCATTGAGAAGGGCACCACATACATTGTTCTTCCGCGCATGCAACCATCAAACAAAGGTTTTAGTGTTGCGCGCATTTCATTTGGCTCAACCCAATTATTAGTGGGGCCGGCGTCTTCTTTTTTTGCAGAACAAATAAAGGTGCGGTCTTCAACACGAGCCACATCTTCAGGATCTGAAAGTGCTAAAAATGAATTTTTTCGCTTAGCAGGATTTAAGCGTTTGAATACGCCCGCCTTTACCAAAAGTTCGCAAAACTCATCATATTCAGCTTGAGAACCATCACACCAGCGAATCGTATCTGGTTTTGTTAGGGCTGCAACTTCGCCAACCCATTCAATTAATTGCTTATTTTTTACATAAGCTGGCGCATTTACATTGATATGGCCGTTACCAGTTGAAGTCATATATTTCCCCATGAAAATTGAATTTTTTAATCCATAAATTTTAACATTTTGGTCATATTGGGGGCGTAGGCCTAGACCCGAACAAACCCTTTATTTACCAATACAAAATTGACTAAAGATTTTTCCCAAAAGGTCATCGGGAAGTAGTTTTCCCGTGATTTGGCCTAGGTAATTTTGGGATAAAGTGAGCTCTTCAGCAAATAACTCAAGGGAATTGTTGCCATTTGCAGCAAATTGCTCTGATTTTTCAATATGCTCAGCTGCACGCTCTAGGCAGTCTAGATGCCTTCTGCGCGCCACAATAGCACCTTCTTGTGACCCACCCCACCCAGCAACTTCAAGGATTTTTTGTTTGAGGGCGTCGATCCCGGCCCCCGTTTTAGCAGAAATCAAAAGCACATCTCCAGCGGCAATTTTTGAGTGGCCCCCAAGCAAGTCCGATTTATTGATAACCTCTAAAATGGGGCACTTTGTTGGAATTTGCGCCAAAATTTGGGTTTTTAGCCCTTCAGGCGTCGAATTAGAGTCTGACAAAAAAATCACTAGATCTGCCAAGCGAATGGCATCCCATGATCTTTCAATTCCTTTTGCCTCAACAACATCGCTGGTTTCCCGCAAGCCTGCCGTATCAATGATGTGCATAGGCACTCCATCAATGGTGATGCTTTCCTTGACTCGATCCCTAGTGGTGCCAGCAATGGGGGTCACGATTGCAACCTCTTCACCTGCAAGACGATTTAATAATGAGCTCTTGCCAACATTAGGTGCACCAGCTAATACCAGTTGAATGCCATCACGCAAAATTTTTCCCTGTTTAGCCCCCTCTCGTAAAGCACCGAGTTTTCTCTTAATTGCACTCAAATGTTCTTGAGCATGTGCATTTTCTAAAAACTCAATCTCTTCCTCTGGGAAATCTAATGTCGATTCAACCAAGATCCGTAGTTGCGTAATTTCTTCAATAAGTTCATTGATGTCATCCGAGAATGCGCCCTGCAAAGAGCGTGCCGCCCCACGGACCGCAGCCTCACTTTGCGCATCAATCAAATCCGCTATAGCTTCTGCTTGAGCCAAATCAATCTTATTATTGAGATAGGCGCGAAGTGTAAATTCACCAGGCTCAGCAATTACTAAGCCCTCGTCTTTACCCAACTCAAGGCAACGTTTCATCACCAACTCAAGGAGATGCGGACCACCGTGACACTGAAGCTCTAAAACATCTTCACCAGTAAAAGAGGCGGGCGCGACAAACTGGATAGCAATGAGCTGATCAATGGCACGACCTTCAATATCACGCAAGGTTAATAGGCTTGCTTGTCGTGGAGAAAGGGGGGTTTGAAACAGCGCATTAGTAATTGCACTTAGGTTTTGTCCGCTGATGCGGATCACGCCAACCCCTGCCTTGCCAGGAGCAGTGGCAACAGCAATGATGGGTAACTTTCTAGTCATCATTGCTGTCTGCATTTTAGGGTTCTTATGCCACGTATAAATTACTTGGTGGACTTTTTCCCAAACAATTTATTGATCTGCCACTGTTGGGCGATTGATAACAGGTTGTTGACCACCCAATAAAGCACCAAACCAGCAGGAAAGAAGAAGAACATAATCGAGAAAACGATTGGCATGTACATCATCACCTTGGCCTGAATTGGATCTGGTGGGGTTGGGTTTAACTTAGTTTGCACAAACATCGAGACCGCCATAATGACCGGCAAGATATAGTAAGGATCTGGAACTGATAGGTCATGAATCCACAAAATCCATGGAGCACCGCGCATTTCCACAGAAGATAGCAATACCCAATACAAAGAAATGAATACTGGGATCTGAATAACCACTGGCAGACATCCCCCCAATGGGTTGATCTTCTCTTTGCGGTACATCTCCATCATTGCTTGGTTTAGCTTTTGTGGCTCACCCTTGAATTGCTCTTTCATAACTGCCAAGCGTGGCTGAACCTCTTTCATGCGGGCCATTGACTTGTAGCTTGCTGCCGACAGCGGAAAGAAGACTAGCTTAATCAAAATCGTTAGAAGAATAATCGACCATCCCCAATTTCCAATATACCCGTGGATTTTTTCTAACAACCAAAAAATTGGTTTAGCCAAAATAGTGAGGTAGCCGTAGTCTTTTAATAACTCAAATCCAGGCGCAATCGTCTCTAAAACTTTTTCTTCCTGAGGGCCAACAAAGAGTCTCGCCTTTTCTACAACCGTGACCCCGGGCGCCACTATCCCAAGGGGTGTTTGCATACCAATGCGATATAAACCGTTGTCAATTTTGCCAGCATAAATGTCTCGAGCAACCTTATCACCAGGAATCCATGCGCTTGCAAAGTAATGCTGAACCATCGCAATCCAGGCGGGATCGCCTGCGGGTACCTGAGTGGGTATGGTGATCTTGTTTTTATCAATTGCCGTGAATTCCAACTTATTAAACTTCTCTTTGTTGGTATAGGCCGCAGGGCCTGTAAAGGTGCTGGCTGAGAAAGCACCGCCAAATGGGCCGATTTTTTGCTCTTGTGTGGAGTCGCGAACAATCTCTGTATAAAGCACCAACGGGGATGCGTTTGTACTTGATTGAGAAATACGGTGACCAACATCAACAACGTAACTTCCCGGGTTAAGAATGAATGTTTTTTCTAACTTAACGCCATTGCGCTCACTAACAAAAGTGGCAAATGGTCTGCCTGAACCGTCTTTTCCAGACTGGGCAAGTTTAAAGGTGCTGGTGTGATTGGGAAGATCGGCATTGCCCAACGAGATCAGGCCAGAGCGAGCAAAATATTTATGGTTCGGGGTGTATTGAAATAGCTCAACAGGTTTTTGTTCTGCAGTCAGCGCTTTCAATAGTTGTGCATCGATGACGTTTGCACCGCTTGCGCTTATTTCCAAGACCAATACATCGTTTTGTAAAACAAATTTTTCGGCGCTTTCTATGGTGCCGTTATTTGCTACTGGGGTTGTTGATACACCTGTTGCGCCAGATATTTGCACAGGTACATCTACTTTATTGCTTGCAACAGTCGTATCTGTGGCAGTGGGTGTGCTTGCAGGAGTGCCGCCAAATAAAGATGGTTTGCCCTCATGAACCTGCCAATTGTTAAAGAGCATGAGACCCGACAACGAGAATACAGCCCAAAGAATTGTTTTTTTAAAGTCCATTTGCATTCACTTAAGTGTTAATGAGATGTTTGTTTTACCGC
>CANBYN010000002.1 GCA_947373615.1 Burkholderiaceae bacterium
TCCATGACAGTTCGGGAAGAACTCTCTCGCTATCAAAACATCCAAACTTGTCCGGAGTGTAACGGTAGTCGCTTGCGCAAGGAAGCACGCTTTGTCAAAGTAGGCGAGAAGAAACAATCTCGCGCTATTTATGAGATCAGTGCATTGCCCCTCAAAGAAGCCAAAGAATATTTCGAAGCTCTCGAACTTAAAGGCGCTAAAAGAGAAATCGCCGATAAGATCGTCAAAGAAATTGGTGCTCGTTTGCGCTTCTTAAATGATGTCGGACTTGATTACCTTTCACTTGAACGAAGCGCTGATACTCTCTCTGGTGGCGAAGCCCAGCGTATTCGTCTGGCATCCCAAATTGGCTCTGGTTTAACGGGCGTCATGTACGTTTTGGATGAGCCCTCCATTGGTTTACATCAACGCGATAACGATCGCCTGATTGGCACCCTCAAACACTTGCGTGATTTAGGTAATAGCGTCTTAGTCGTCGAACATGATGAAGACATGATTCGCGCCTCTGACTGGGTCATCGACATCGGCCCTGGCGCAGGCGTCCATGGCGGAGAAATTGTTGCCCAAGGAACACCCTCAGAAGTAGAAGCAAATCCCAACTCTTTAACTGGCGCCTACCTATCCGGTCGGGAAGCCATTGCTGTTCCAGATAAACGCATTCCGGTAAATGATCACTTTCTGGAGATTATTGGTGCACGCGGTAACAATCTTCAATCCGTACACGCGAAGATTCCAGTTGGCTTACTCACTTGTGTCACTGGTGTTTCAGGCTCCGGCAAATCCACACTCATTAATGACACACTGCATCATGCGGTTGCACATCATCTTTATGGATCAAATGCAGAACCTGCGGCCCACGATGCCATCAAAGGTTTGGAACATTTTGACAAAGTGATTAGCGTTGACCAATCTCCGATTGGTAGAACACCTCGCTCAAATCCAGCTACTTACACAGGTCTTTTTACGCCAATAAGAGAACTCTTTGCAGGGGTTCCTACATCCCGTGAACGTGGCTACGAAGCTGGTCGCTTCTCCTTTAACGTAAAGGGTGGTCGTTGTGATTCTTGCGAAGGTGACGGCGTTCTCAAAGTAGAAATGCACTTCTTGCCCGACGTATATGTTCCTTGTGATGTTTGTCATGGTAAACGTTACAACCGAGAGACTTTGGATATTCGATACAAGGGCAAGAATATTCATGAAGTACTTTCGATGACCATCGAACAAGCTCATGAGTTCTTTGAGGCTGTACCAGTAGTTAAGCGCAAGCTCAAGACATTGTTAGATGTTGGCTTAGGATACGTAAAACTTGGACAAAGTGCTACAACCCTTTCCGGCGGAGAAGCGCAGCGTGTCAAGCTCTCTCTTGAGCTATCTAAGCGCGACACAGGTAGAACCTTATACATCTTGGATGAGCCTACAACAGGCTTGCATTTTCATGACATTCAGTTATTACTAACCGTAATTCAAACACTCAAGAAACAAGGCAACACTATCGTCATTATTGAGCACAACCTAGACGTGATTAAGACTGCAGATTGGATAATCGATATGGGGCCTAAAGGCGGCGCTGGTGGCGGACAAATTATTGCTACCGGAACACCAGAGGAGGTGGCCCATAATGAAGTCAGCTTTACTGGCCACTATTTGGCACCATTACTCGCTCGAAAGACTGTAGCAAGCAAGAAAAAGAAATAAACCAATCAAAAAAGTTCTGCGGAAGAAGCTCAGAGTAATTTTGCTTCAGCCAAATCGATTGCCTCAGAATTACCTGAGATCACCAAAATATCATTAGCCTCAAGCTTTAGCTCTGGGCTTGGATCTACTTTGACATAGTCTGCGTTGTGACCTTTACGACGTACAGCCTGAACACTAACCCCATCCGAAACTAAATCCAAATCACCAAGAGCTTTACCAACTGCTTGCGATTTGGGTAGCAAGGTGACTGAATGTAAGCGCCATGACTCATTGGAACTAAAATCACTGTCTGCTGAACCTCGGAAATAACCCCTTAAGAGGCTGTATCGCTCTTCACGTGCGGTTGTGATTCTTCTAACCACCTTGCGCATTGGAACACCCATGATCAGCAACACGTGGGAAGCAATCATAAGACTGCCCTCGATTAACTCGGGAACAACTTCAGTAGCACCAGCAGCCTGTAATTTGGCAATATCTGCATCATCTCTAGTACGAACTAGCACCGTCATGCCTGGTCTTAAACGTTCGACTTGATACAGAATGCGCAGACTGGCGCCAGTGTCCGCATAGCTGATGACGACAGCTTTTGCCCTGGAGAGGCCGGCTGCAACCAAATAATTTTCGCGACTAGCATCTCCATAGACAACGTTATCACCAGCTGCAGCCGCTTCTTTCACGCGATCTGGATCTAAGTCCAAGGCAATATAGGGGATTTTTTCTTGATCGAGCATACGCGCCAAACTTTGACCTGAGCGACCAAAACCGCATATCACTACATGATTTTCATTCCGTACACTCTTCGCGGCAACTCGAGTTAAGGCAAGCGATTGCAATAACCATTCATTACTAGAAAATCGCATAGCAATGCGATCGCTGTATTCGATTAAAAAAGGCGCGCAGAACATAGACAACAGCATTGCAGCTAATACTGCTTGACTTAGCGTAGGATCAATTAAATCCAAGCCATCAATTTGATTGAGAAGTACAAAGCCGAATTCACCTGCCTGTGCCAAACACAAGCCCGTTCTAATAGATATACCAGGACTTGAGCCAAAGACTCTTGAGAGCAAGGCAATGAGGCAGAACTTAAATGCCAATGGGCCTATCACTAGCAATAAAACCAAGAGCCATTGCTGACTGATGACACTAAAGTCAAGCAGCATGCCAATAGTGATGAAGAAGAGGCCTAACAACACATCCTTGAAAGGCTTTACGTCCTCTTCCACTTGATGCCGATAAGGTGTTTCTGAAATCAACATACCCGCTAAAAATGCACCGAGTGCTAACGACAAACCGAAGTGCTCTGTTAATCCCGCCATACCCAACACAATTAACAAGAGATTGAGCATAAATAATTCTTGAGAGCGCAACTTTGCCACCAACCTAAACCAGCGACTCATCAGCGTTTGGCCGATGAAGAAAATCAAAGCCAATGCAACCGTAATTTTGATAGAGGCGGCCGTCAGGGCAACAAAGAGATCTTTTGGATTTTTCCCGAGAGATGGCAATAGGATCAATAGAAAGACCACTGCTAAATCCTGGAACAACAAAATACCGACCACATTACGACCATGCTCGGTTTCTAATTCGGAACGATCCGAAATTAATTTAGTAACAATGGCGGTGGAAGACATCGCCAAGGCTCCCCCTAAAGCAACGGCAGCCTGCCATGAAATCGGATAAATCCAGTTCATGAAAAGGCTGGCAGGCACGGCAAGCAGCATTGTTAGAGCAACTTGACTCCCCCCAAGACCAAATACGATCGCCCGCATTGCCCGTAGCTTGTGGAGGTTAAATTCCAGTCCAATCGAAAACATCAAAAAAACCACCCCAAATTCAGCCAAATACTTGACGGTGGCGGAATCGTTTGCCAAAGCAAAGGCATTCGGTCCAATCAGCACACCAATAGCTAAATAGCCCAAAATTGGGGGCAATCCAAAATAGCGGAAAATAACCACTCCGGCCACACCCGAGGCCAAAAGAATGAGGGTTAATTGAAGGACTGACGGCATATACTTACTCGATGATAGCTAAGACTCGTGAACGTACCCTAAAGCTTGCTCGCGACACCCTCACTATTGAGGCTGCTGCACTGCAAACCATGCGCGATCGCCTTGAAGGCGCCAATGCTGATGCCCTCGTACTTGCCATTGAGCTTTTACAGAGCTGCAAAGGCCGAATCGTGGTTTCTGGTATTGGAAAATCTGGACATATCGCACGCAAAATTGCGGCGACCTTTGCTTCAACTGGATCGCCCGCGTTTTTTGTTCATCCTGCCGAAGCTAGTCATGGCGACTTAGGAATGGTAACGAGAGATGATGTTTTTGTTGCCCTTTCGAATTCTGGTGAAACCGATGAATTATTAACCATTGTTCCTATTATCAAACGAACCGGTGCAAAATTGATTGTATTAACCGGCGCACCCCACTCTTCACTGGCGAAATTGGCAGATGCCCATTTAGATACCAGCGTTGAAAAAGAGGCTTGTCCATTAAATTTGGCGCCAACAACCAGCACGACTGCAGCGCTTGCTATGGGAGATGCATTAGCTGTTGCGTTATTAGACGCGCGTGGCTTTCAAGTGGAGGATTTCATTCGCTCTCATCCTGGCGGCAGACTTGGTCGAAAACAACTGATGCATGTCAGCGAGGTGATGCGTAATTTGGCTGATACGCCAAAGGTTTCGATTGATAGCTCTTTGCAAGACGCCTTATTGGAGATGACCTCTAAGCGCATGGGAATGGTAGTCATCTTAGATGCTAATAAAAAGGTATATGGAATTTTGACTGATGGTGATTTACGTCGCCTCTTAGAAAAAACCACCAACCTTGATGGGATTAAGCTAATAAATGCCACCACCTCTGACCCTCGCACCATCCCTGCAGAACTCCTGGCAGAGGAAGCAATTGAGATGATGGAAAAACACCGTATCAATCATTTGGTAGTTACCGATAAAGACGGTCATTTACTCGGCGCACTCAATCTGCACGACTTGTTTGCAGCCAAAGTGATTTAATACTGCAAGGTCACCAAGAAACTTTATGTCTAATGCGTTCAATACACACAATACGAACCCTCTCGCCCAACATCCTCAAGCGTGGGAACGCGCCGCTCAAGTAAAGCTACTAGTCTTAGATGTCGATGGTGTTTTAACAAACGGTCAGGTTTGGTTTGGAACCGACGGCAAAGAATCTCTTAAAGCTTTTGATATTCAAGACGGTTTTGGTATCAAACTATTAGAAAAATGTGGAATTCCAACAGCAATCATCACTGGTAGAAGTTCCAAAATGGTATTGGCACGCTGTGAAGAACTTGGTATCGAACATATACACATGGGAGTAGATAACAAAGCACTTGCTTTAGATCAGGTGGTGAAAGCGCTTGGACTTAAAACATCTGACTGTGCTGTAATGGGTGATGACTGGCCAGATTTCCAAATGATGAGAAATGCGGTCTTACGTATTTGCCCGGCACAAGGACATGAGACAGTAAAAGAGTTTGCCCACTTCGTAACTACTCATAGTGGTGGCAATAGTGCTGTACGCGAAGTATGTGACCTTATTTTGAAAGCACAAAATCGTTATGAAGAATTGCTTAATAAGGCCCGTGCTTAAGCAATGCGATTGAATTCTCAGCAAATTAAACTTGGAGTGGGGCACACCCTATTGCGCCTAATGCCTTTAATTTTGATGGGCTCACTAACCTTGGCTACTTTTTGGATGGTACAGAAAAACCAGCCCGCAGAAAAATCTTTGTTGGAGCGTGTGCGTATCCATGAACCTGACTACATCATTTACGATGGCGCTCTTTCCACGTTAAGCGAACAAGGCACCACTAAATATCGGGTGCTAGGAAATAAAGTCACTCACTACGACGACGATGCTTCTATTGATATAGACAAACCCCGTATGCGTCTTTTTCAGCCGGATAAAGCCCCTGTTACAGTTAAATCAGATATAGGTCATCTTGATGGTGATCTCACCATTTTGGATTTAATTGGCAACGCATCTATTTTCCGTCCAGCTCAAGCAGAAACTGCAACCGAACGAGCTACTGCTCAAATGCTCGCTACCTCAAGCTATTACAAAGTCTTGATTAATGATGACATTATTGAAACCGATAAACCAATTACGCTTCAGCAAGGCATGTCCATCATGAGATCCACCGATGGCGGAACCTTTAATAATATCGAGCAAAGTATGACACTTTCTGGACAAGTTAAGGGTCGCATTGAACGCGGACCACGTAGCACCGAATAAAATGAACGCAAAGCATAAAAGCCTTCGTCGCCTAGGCCCAGTCTATTTTTTTGCGCTAACCTTAGGCGCTACAAATCTTGCTTATGCTGAAAAAGCAGATCAAAATAAGCCAATAATCTTGGAAGCGGAAAAAGTTTCTGTAAAGGACGTCCAGCAAATATATGACCTCAACGGACATGTATTGCTTATCAAAGGCAGCATCGTTGTTACTGGCGAAGATGGTCATATTCAAGTTGATCCCGAGGGCTATGAATATGTTGAGGTTAAAGGTGCTCCCAATTCAACTGCCAGCTTTAGGCAACGTCGCGAAGGTTCAGCCGAAGAATTCACCCAAGGCCGTGGCGTCCAAGTTACCTATAACGCTAAAACTGAATTACTAACAATTACTGGCGATGCAAGTTTGAAACGTTTATTAAATATGCAGTTGTTAGATCAGTTGAATGGCTGGAAAATTGAGTATGACGATATAAAGCAGTACTATCGGGTCACGCCGCCTTCCGATGCAAAGGCTGAAGATTTGCCTTTAGCAAGAGCAATCCTTTCACCAAGACAAAAGGCCACATTAGAGAAATGACAGAGGATTTAACTCAACCCAATAGTCCAGCAACGCTTAGCGCCCACCACTTACAAAAACGCTATGGATCCAGAACAGTGGTGCGTGACGTTTCTGTGCAAGTTAAATGCGGCGAAGTTGTAGGATTGCTCGGTCCTAACGGTGCTGGTAAGACAACTTCTTTTTATATGATTGTTGGTTTAGTACCTCTTGACGGCGGAAATATCGTTCTAGATGGCGCAGATATAACCCATTTACCCATTCATGAACGAGCTCGCATGGGCTTGTCTTACCTGCCACAAGAAGCCTCTGTTTTCAGAAAGCTGAATGTCTCAGAAAATATTCAGGCCGTTTTGGAATTACAAGTACACGGTGGGAAGCCTTTAAGTAAAGCGGAAATAGCCGACAGACTAGATGAACTCTTGGGTGAGCTGCAAATTAGTCATCTACGGAATAATCCGGCCTTATCGCTCTCTGGAGGAGAGCGTAGGCGTGTTGAAATTGCTAGGGCCTTAGCCTCCCAACCAAAATTCATCCTGCTAGACGAACCTTTTGCTGGGGTTGACCCTATTGCTGTTGGGGAGATTCAACGTATCGTGCGCTTCCTGCGAGACCGTCAAATAGGCGTTCTCATTACCGACCATAACGTCCGTGAAACCCTGGGTATTTGTGACCACGCTTACATCATCAGCGAAGGTAGCGTTCTAGCTGAAGGTCAGCCCGATCAAATCATTCAAAATGATGCCGTCCGACGAGTGTATTTAGGTGAAAACTTCCGAATGTAAGCTGGGCTTGGTTTTCATCGATTTATCTAATAAAAAGAGCGTCCCCTCTTGGTTTTCGGCAAATTCACTGATACGCTGGAGGCTCATGGTTCACTTTCAAAAAAAACAGTTCGAAAAATTTTAGGGGCTTGCTGCGCACCCCAGGCATGAGAATGCGCACGCATCAATAAAAGGAGTTGCTAATGAATTTAAAAATTAATAGCCGTCATGTAGAAGTTACACCTGCCATGCGCTCGCACCTTGAGGCAGGTTTAGCCAAAATTCGCAAGCACTTTGATCATGTAATTGATGCGTCTGCCTTTCTTGTTGTCGATAAAGCCAAAGAGAAAGATCTTCGTCAAAGCGCTGAAATTACTATTCACCTAAAGGGCAAGGAATTGTACGCTGAAGCACATAACGCCGATTTGTACCATGCGATGGACGCAGTGGTAGATAAACTCGAGCGCCAAGTCGTTAAACACAAAGAAAAAATTCAAGATCACCATCACGAAAAGCCATTTGAGTAATCTGACACGTCAGGACACCTATAATCAATTGATATGAATGCCCTGACGAATCTTTTCACCCTCGGCTGTATTGCATTAGATAACCCCGCCAAAAATAGGGCTGATGCATTTGCAGCCGCTGGAGAGCTTTTCGCCAAACAAACTGGCATTGACTCAAGTGCTGTTGTCGAGTTTCTCAATGCACGTGAAGACTTAGGCTCTACAGCCCTTGGTGCTGGCGTAGCGATTCCTCATGGTCGCGTCAAAGGTCTTAAGCAACCAAGCGCTTCAATGATGAGATTAAAAGACCCCATTGACTTTGCTGCACCTGATGGCGAGCCTGTATCCACTCTCATTTTCTTGTTGGTTCCCGAAAAAGCAACCCAGCAACATTTAGAAATTCTCTCCTCGATTGCTCAGCTTTTGTCAGATGTCAACGCTCGTCAACTACTCCTAACAGAAACAGATCCAGCAAAAGTTTGCGAATTCTTGCAAAAATGGGGCACGATAAAATGACTCAGCCTTTACTCCTAGATGGATTAACTGCTCAGCAGATTTTTGATGACAACGTTTCAGATTTAAAGCTGTCTTGGATTGGTGGGCTTGAAGGTGCAGATCGCACATTTCCACCAGAGGCAGTTAAAGCAGCCGCAGCTAGCTCAGACCTTGTTGGTCACTTAAACCTCATTCACCCAAGCCGCATTCAAATCTTTGGCGAACAAGAAGTTGATTATCACGCAGCCCTTGGGCCCAAGCAAAAGCAAGAGCAAATTTCGAGCATGATTTCTAAGACGCCTCCCTGCGTCATTGTGGCGGATGCTAAGGCTGTTGATCCAGAACTTCAACTCTACTGTCAACGCTCTTCTACACCTCTATTTACCACCGCCATTTCTGCAGCAGAAGTTATCGATCATCTGCGAACTTACTTAACCAAGATTGGCGCTCCTCAAATTACCATGCATGGTGTATTTATGGATATCCTTGGATTGGGGGTACTCCTTACTGGTGAATCGGGTTTAGGCAAAAGCGAATTGGGTCTTGAGCTTATTTCACGCGGGCACGGTCTTGTTGCAGATGATGCAGTCGACTTTGCACGCCTTGGTCCGGACTACATTGAAGGTCGTTGCCCATTTATTTTGCGAAATCTGCTTGAGGTTCGCGGTCTAGGTTTGCTAGACATTCGCACTATCTTTGGTGAAACTGCCGTGCGTCGTAAATTGAAACTACGTCTTATTGTTCAACTGGTTCGGAGAACTGACGGTGAATTTGAGCGGCTACCTCTTGAGGCTCAACACATTGACGTTTTAGGCCTTCCGATCCGCACCGTCAAAATTCAGGTGGCGGCAGGCCGTAACTTGGCAGTTCTAGTGGAGGCTGCAGTACGCAATACCATCTTGCAATTACGTGGCATTGATACCTTAAAAGAATTTATTGAACGTCAACGCCTGCAAATGAATACCGAAGCCTCCTCTGCCAAATCTCAAGGACGCTTGCTCTAATCCATGCAAATTAATCTCATTACTGGAATCTCAGGCTCAGGTAAATCAGTTGCCCTCCGAGCTTTCGAGGATGCTGGCTATGACTGCGTAGATAACCTTCCAGTCTCTCTTTTAGCAAGCTTAATCACCACTCTTGAAAAGGAGAAAAGTGAACGTATTGCTGTAGCGATTGATGCGCGTCGAGGTCAATCCATTGCTGATCTACCCTCTATTCTAGAAAATCTCCGCCGCACCCATCAGGTCAGGGTTGTTTTCTTAAATGCAGATACCAATACTTTAATCCAGCGATTCTCAGAAACCCGCAGACGACATCCGCTCTCTACCAATGCCAATCAATCGCAATCAGCCACCCTGATTGAAGCCATCAACAAAGAACGGGCGCTACTAGATCCATTGCGCGAGCAAGCGCATAGCATCGACACCAGCAACCTCACAGCCCACGCATTACGCTCCTGGATTCAGGACCTGCTAAAAGATAAGCCTTCAGGATTAACTGTTGTCTTTGAATCTTTTGGCTTTAAGAAAGGGGTCCCCAATGAAGCAGATTTAGTTTTTGATGTTCGCTGCCTTCCCAACCCTTACTATGACAAAATCCTCAGACCTTTAACCGGTAACGACAAACCCGTAAAAGAATTTCTAGAAAAAATTCCAGAAGTCATAAGCATGGAAAGCGACATAGTGCACTTCATAGAGAAATGGTTACCGCACTATATTGCTGATGGACGCAGTTACTTAACTGTGGCTATTGGCTGCACTGGCGGTCAACATCGCTCGGTTTACCTTGTTAATCAAATTGGCAAACACTTTCGCGCCCAAAAAGATTTTGTCGATAAACAGCTTAATTTTTTAGATCGTCACCGCGAACTAGACTCAATCCCTGCAGTAAAAGCTTAATTGGCTGTGGCAAGCCATAGCGCCCCAATTGACTAAGGGGCACCCATTCCAGATTTGCTCCTGAAAATTTCACCTCCTTCGAGGCATGCACTTCCCAAAACTGCATCCACAAACGGCGGTGAGTAAATACATGCTTAATTTCTTTGTATCGCTGAACCGTCTTGCAAACTTTTAATAGGATGGCAGACTTCTCTTCTGGCAATATATCTTTAAACAAAGCCCTCAAACTTGGATTAGCCATATTTTTCTTCGAGACCTTAATTGCCCAAGAAGATTCTGGCAAAGACCAAAGTCCGCCCCAAATTGCCCTACTAGGACGCTTTTGCAAAAGCACAGAATTACCAAAGCGCATCAAGAGCATATCGCATTCAAATTCAGGTGATTCTGCTTTAATTACTTTTTTCGGCAGAGAGAGCACCAAGCCACTTAAATTAGCCTGACATTCTTTTGCAAAAGGGCATCTCTTCTCACCGCCTAAGCACACTGGCTTACGTGATGTACACCATGTAGCCCCAAAATCCATTATGGCCTGCGTATAGACCGGCATATCTTCAGGGCAACTTGGCAATAAATCACTTGCCAATTTCCATAAGCGATCATTTGTAGTCTTCTCTTGTATAGCGCCCTCAACGGCAAATAAGCGCGCCAAAATACGTTTTACATTGGCATCCAAAATGGGTGTCCGTTCATGAAATGCAAATGCAGCAATTGCTCCAGCTGTTGAGCGTCCAACACCCTTTAACTGCTCTAGCAATACTGGATCACTAGGAAATCTTCCCGCAAACTCGGTCATAACTTGTTGTGCACAAGCATGTAAATTTCTTGCTCGTGAGTAATAACCCAAACCTGCCCATTCAGCCAACACTTCATCAATATCGGCTGCAGCTAATTTTTTAACGTTTGGGAAACGTTTAACAAAACGGGGATAGCGCTCCAGCACAGTTGCTACTTGGGTTTGCTGCAGCATGATCTCAGAAACCCATACCAAATAGGGATCACGATTGTTTTGCCACGGTAAGCCAGAGCGACCGCTAGCCCCATGCCAAGCAATTAACTTTTTTGCAAATGTATTGATCAACGTTTTTGGCATTGTGGACAAAAATAAGTGGAACGTTGGCCCTGCACAATTTGCTCAATCGGCGCTTTACAAACCTTGCAAGGCAAGCCTTTGCGATTGTAGACTTTGGTTTGCATCATGAAGTGTCCAGCATCACCATCACTGTTGAGAAAATCTTTTAAGGAGCTACCGCCGGCATTAATAGCTTTTTTTAGAACCATCCTTACCGCATCAGCTAAGCGAACACATTGGGGCCTAGTCAGCTTGCCAGCGGGCTTTGCGGGATGAATACCTGCCTCAAACAAACTTTCAGAACAATAGATATTCCCGACACCCACTACAGCTTGACCTGCCAATAAAAATTGCTTTACGGCAACGATGCGCTTTCGAGAATGTTGATACAAAATTTCTGCGCCAAGTTCGCCTGCAAATTCTGGTGAGAAAGGCTCAGCACCAAGCTTTAGCAAAAGCGCATGTTTCTCAATCGGCCCTTTCGTTGTTGGATGCCACAAAACTGCACCAAATTTTCTAGGGTCGTGTAAGCGCAAGCTTAGCTTGCCAAACTCAAAGATCACTCGGTCATGCATTTTTAGCAATTCATTACTTGGTAAAATGCGTAAAGTTCCTGTCATGCCTAAATGAATCAGTAAATACCCCTTATCCATTTTTAGCAGCAAGTACTTTCCTCGCCTTGCAATTGACTGCAATTTTTGTCCCGGGAGGATTGCGGGTAGACCGCTTGGAACTGGCCAACGCAACCGCCCATCAAGCACTTTGACAGCGCTGATTTTTTTACCCTTAAGATGGGGGGCAATCCCGAGTCGAGTGACTTCTACTTCTGGAAGTTCTGGCATGTATGAATTGTAGATTCGCAGATTAGAATGTGCTTATGAGCAAACTTCCACTCAAACCTATTTTGAAGGCTTTTTTACTGGCAATGCTAGCCAGTGGAGCGTTTATTACAACTCAATCTCAAGCTCAAGCTGAAGCCCAACCTGCCGGCTTAGAGTCCGGAGAGGCTATATTTGCAGTTTTAGCCTCAGAAATTGCCTTGCAACGTGGTGAGGCAGGCTTGGCTTACGGCACCTACATAGAATTGGCTCGCCAATATCAAGACCCACGTCTTGCTCAGCGGGCAATGGAAATTGCTATTAACGGCGGCTCCCCCGATTTAGCTCTTCAGGCAGCTAAAGTCTGGGATGAATTATCTCCAGCTGGTCAAACTAAGCCTAAAGAGGTACTTGTCACATTACTGATATTGAGCAATCGTTGGCCAGACGCTGTACAGCCTGCCATTGCATTACTCAACCAGCAAACTCCCGCGCAACAAGAAAATACCTTATTACAACTACAAGCCTTGCTGGCAAAAGCAAGTGATGAAGCCGAAGCCTTGCGCTCCTTTTATGAAATTGCCTCTGTTGTAAAGCCTCCACCCAAAGACTTGGGATTGCTTTACACATATGCAATGTCCGCTGAGAAAGCGGGTCGCATGGATGTGATGGACAAAACATTGCGAGATATTCTGCGCAAAAACCCAAACGATGTAAATGCCTTAAATGCTTTGGGCTACTCATTAGCTGATCGCAATCTAAAACTTTCTGAAGCATTTTCACTTATTTCGAAAGCGCATCAACTTTCACCTAAAGACAGCTTCATCTTGGATAGCTTGGGTTGGGTCAACTACCGTCTTGGAAAAAATGCGCTGGCATTAGAGCAACTTCAGCAAGCATTTTCAATGAAACCCGAAGCAGATATTGCCGCTCATACTGGTGAAGTATTGTGGGTGATGAATCGTCGCGCAGAAGCTGAAGAAATGTGGCTTCAAGGTCAAAAATTAAACGCCAACAATCCTACATTACAAGAAACTTTGCAACGCCTAAAGCCTGACTGGTCAAGTACTGCTCAAACCACCAGCAACTCGTGGGATGGACGCTTTGCAGTAAAAGTCATTGGTCTTACGGGCACTACAAATCAAGGTGGGTCAGGTGGCTTTACCCTAACACAAGAAGCCTTAAAAGATGTCCTCGAAATCCGCAATCCAATGGGAGGATCCATTGCAAAAATTACTATTACACCAGGTGAGGCTACGCTTGAGCGCGACGGTCAAACAATTACTGCGGTTGATGCCGATACATTAGTGCAAAACACCCTCGGTCTTCCATTGCCAGCACGTGGGCTCTCAAACTGGTTAAAAGGTGAAGTAAGGCCAGGTAGTGAAGCAAGCCTCAATAGAAATACCAAAGGGCAAGTGAGCAAAATTAGTCAGGATGGCTGGGACTTGATATATACCTGGAATAATGCCAATCGCTTAGAAAAACTCACGATGACTCGTAGCTCCAACATTGGTTCTATTGATATTCATCTGGTCTTTGATAATCCGAATGAGTAATCAAAGCAATAGCGCTCAGCACAACTCTTTAATGCTGAGCTCACCAGCAAAGCTTAATCTTTTTCTTCATATTGTTGGACGTAGACCAGATGGATATCACTTACTGCAATCCGTTTTTCAGTTAATTGATTGGTGTGACACCGTCACCTTAAAACGAATTCCAGAAAATGAAATCCGTCGCATCAACCCTATTCCTGGAGTTCCGCCAGAACAGGATTTGGTCGTTCGCGCTGCCAATTTACTCAAAGATTTTTGCAAAGTGGATTTTGGCGTTGAAATTGATCTCAAAAAAGAAATTCCGATGGGCGCAGGATTGGGTGGGGGGTCTTCTGATGCAGCAAGCACCCTCATTGGTCTAAATGTGCTCTGGGAACTCCACTTAGACAAAAAAACTTTATGCACCCTAGGTTTAAAACTAGGTGCGGATGTTCCCTTTTTTGTTTTTGGTCAAAATGCTTTTGTTGAGGGCATTGGCGAGAGAATTCAAGATATTTCCTTAGAAAACCGTAACTTTTTAGTCATTTTCCCCAATCAGAGCATTGCGACAGCAAGCATTTTTCAAGACCTGGAATTGACCCGAGACCACGCTCCGATTACAATTGATGGCTTTCTTGCATCGCCATGGTCCATTCAATCAAATGATTGTCAGGCAGTAGCGATGCGGATTTGCCCTGAAGTGAAGCAAGCTTTGGATTGGATTAATCAGGCTATACCGGGCTCCACGCCCCAAATGTCTGGCTCTGGAAGTAGCGTTTATACAGTCTTAGACCCTAAGACAGATGACGCAAAACTAGAAAATCTTTTACAAAATCTTCCGAAAGGGTGGATAGGTCGGGTTGTTCAGGGGCTAAATAAAAATCCCGCTTACAATTTGATTTCTTCAGATTGATCCGTAGGGGAATCGCCAAGCTGGTTAAGGCACTGGATTTTGATTCCAGCATGCGAAGGTTCGAATCCTTCTTCCCCTGCCAAATACTGTAGAAATGACAAAGATAACCTTTTGACCTTACAAAACCCTTAAGACTATGTCCTCCACAAACGCAGATTTATTGACTTTATTCACAGGTAACGCGAATCCCGTTTTGGCTGAGGCTGTAGCCAAAGAACTTAAACTCCCTCTAGGTAAAGCCTTCGTTGGTCGATTCTCAGACGGTGAAATCCAAGTAGAAATTCAAGAAAACGTTCGCGGCAAAAATGTCGTGGTCATCCAATCAACCTGTGCACCAACCAATGACAGCTTGATGGAGCTCATGATCATGATTGATGCCCTGAAACGAGCATCAGCAAGCCGCATAACCGCAGTGATTCCTTACTTCGGTTATGCCCGTCAAGACCGTCGACCACGTTCCGCACGTGTTGCGATCTCAGCTCGTATCGTTGCCAATATGCTGCAGTCAGTTGCCGGCATCGAGCGCGTTCTGACAATGGATTTGCATGCTGACCAAATTCAGGGCTTTTTTGATATCCCTGTAGATAACATCTACTCATCACCCGTTCTACTGGCGGACCTGCAAGCCCAAAAGACCCAAAAAGACCTTATCATCGTTTCCCCAGATATCGGCGGTGTAGTACGCGCCCGCGCGATGGCTAAGCAACTAGGCACTGATTTAGCGATTATTGATAAACGTCGTCCTAAAGCCAATGTTTCCGAAGTCATGCATCTTATTGGCGAGGTAGAAGGCCGTCACTGCGTCATTATGGACGACATTATTGATACTGGAGGAACCCTCTGCAAGGCCGCTGATGCGCTTAAAGAGCGGGGTGCAAAGGGGGTTACCGCATACTGTACCCACGCAGTCCTTTCTGGCAACGCTGTAGCCCGTATTGCGGCCTCTGAACTAGACGAACTTGTTGTCACTGATACCATCCCTCTGACAGCTGAAGCTATGAAAGTAGCGAAAATTCGCCAATTAAGCGTAGCCCCGATTCTGGCTGAGACCCTTTCGCGTATTAGCAAAGGTGATTCGGTGATGTCAATGTTTGCGGAATAAGCAAAAAATACTGTTTTACCCACGTTTTTGGCAGTTTTGAAGCAATTATACGCAAAAACCCTCTTTCCCACGATATAATCGAAGGCTTTTCTGTTTGGTCGCGAACGGAAATTAACCTTAACTAGGAAATTCAATATGAAAGTAGTAGCCTTTGAAAGAAGCGTACAGGGAACGGGTGCGAGCCGCCGTCTGCGCAATTCCGGAAAAACTCCGGGAATCGTTTACGGTAGCAAAGATCCAGCTTTGGTCATCGAGTTAGATCACAATGCTCTGTTTCATGCTCTCCGCAAGGAAGCATTCCACTCATCCATTTTAGATTTGGAAATCGGTGGCAATACACAAAAAGTATTGTTGCGCGATTATCAAATGCATCCGTTTAAGCCATTGGTATTGCACATTGACTTCCAACGCGTATCCGCATCTGAAAAAGTTCACATGCGCGTTCCATTGCACTTCACCAATGCTGACACTTCAGCTGCAGTGAAATTACAGGGTGCCGTTATTAGCCACATCGTTACTGAACTCGAAGTTTCTTGCTTACCAGCAGACTTGCCAGAGTTCCTTGAAGTGAGCTTAGCCAATATTGAAGTTGGCCACGGCATTCATGCTAAAGACATCACATTGCCAAAAGGGGTTACTTTGGTTTTACATGTTGAGCAAGAAAACCCAGTATTGGCTAATGCACGTATTCCAGCAGTTAAATCTGCCGATACCGAAGCAGTTCCTGCAGCTTCAGCTGCGGCTCCTGCAGTTGAAGCACCAAAGGATAAGGCTTAATTCAATCAAGTTATTAGCTTTACGAAAGAAGCCCGCGCAAGCGGGCTTCTTTTTTGCTTTTTTGTAGAAAAGTCCTTACATCATTAAACTCCCATCATGACTAAATTAATTGTTGGCCTAGGCAATCCTGGAGATGACCATGAAGAAGATCGGCACAATGCTGGGTTTTGGTTTGTTGACGCCCTAGCAAAACAATTAGGCACTCATTTTGAAAGTGAAAAACGTTTTTATGGAAAAGTGGCGAAAGGCAAATGGGAAGGCGAAGATTTATTCTTACTAAAGCCTACTACCTTTATGAATCTCAGCGGTCAGGCCGTTAGCGCTCTTTGCCGATTTTATAAAATTGCCCCTGTAGATATTTTGGTTGTGCAAGATGAATTAGATCTCAAGCCCGGAACTGCTCGCCTTAAATTAGGTGGTGGCACTGGCGGGCATAACGGCTTAAAAAATATTCAAGCACATTTTGGAACCCCTGATTATTGGCGCTTGCGCTTAGGTATAGGGCACCCAAGAGATTTAGCAGGCGATGGTCGCCCAATGGATGTTGCAGATTATGTATTGCGCAGGCCACAATTAGCAGAGCAAAAACTCATTGATGTCAGCATAGGAAATGGTCTGAAAGTTTTGCCGCTCTTTTTTAAGGGTGATACTCAAAGCGCCATGTTGGAGTTGCACTCCAAAGGCTAAGCTATATTTTGCTTTTTACTAGCGGTTAATAAGCGGTACTTTGCCATTAATTGGTCTTGAGACTCAGTAACGTCTGGGTTAAACGGGATGCAATCTACCGGACAAACCTGACGACATTGGGGCGCATCATAGTGACCGACGCATTCAGTGCATTTATCAGGATCGATTTCATAAATCTCAAGTCCCATATAGATAGCATCATTAGGACATTCTGGTTCGCATACATCACAATTAATGCATTCATCTGTAATCATTAAGGCCATTGCTTGCTAACCTTACTCTTTATTCTGAGTGCCTGAAGCAATTTTTTTTACCAACCATTTCTCAACCGACGGAAAAACAAATTTACTAACATCACCACCCATAGAAGCAATCTCACGCACAAAAGTTCCAGATATAAATTGATATTGATCTGATGGGGTCAAGAACAAGGTTTCAACATCAGGCAAGAGATAACGATTCATGCCGGCCATCTGGAACTCATATTCAAAATCAGATACGGCGCGCAAACCGCGCACAATCACGCGAGCATTGTGCTCTCGTGCAAAATCTTTTAATAAGCCAGAAAAACCAACAACCTTAACGTTGTGATAGTGACCCAGCACTTCTTTAGCAATATCAATGCGCTCGTTTAAGGCAAAAAATGGGCGCTTGCTGCGACTATCGGCAACACCCACAATAAGCTCTGTAAAGATGCTGGATGCGCGACGAACCAAATCCTCGTGACCACGAGTAAAGGGATCAAATGTTCCTGGGTAAACAGCGACAGTCATAACTCTCCTAAGGCTTTATCAACTACAGGCAAGAGTTTAGCCCCTTCCACTCCTAAATAGACAAGCTTTTACCTGACCAGCCTCTAAGTATTTTCCACAATGCCAGTCTGGCAAGAGGGTCTCAAACTCCTCACGAGCACGGCTAGCAGGAAATTCCACATAGATGCCCCCTCCTGCCGAGTCATCACAAACCCTGCCAGCCTCAATTACAGCTCGATTTAAGAGCCCCGTCTCCTGAAAAGGAGGGTCAATAAATATCAGATTTTTAGAACGATCTGCCTGCTGTTTCAGATACTCGACACTATCTTGATGCAATATTTCTACAATGCCTGCCGCTGGGGAGGACTGCAAGAGTGCCAAGTTTGCTTTTAAATTGGCATAAGCTTTTTTATCTTTTTCCAATATCACCACAAAATCAGCACCTCGAGAGGCTGCCTCAAAACCCAAAGCACCAGTTCCCGCAAAAAGATCAAGGCAGTGCAGACCTGTTAAATCTTGTCCAAGCCAATTAAACAAAGTTTCTCGAATACGATCTGTAGTGGGGCGCAATCCTGGCAAATCTAAAACCGTCAACAATCGACTGCGCCAATTCCCACCAATGATGCGCACTCTTTTCGGAGACTCAGCCTTTAGAGTCTTAGTAGTCTTATTTATTTTTTGCCCCCAGCACAACAATTTGCATACGATCCATCGCAAGATATTTTTGGAATGCGGCAGTTACTTGTTCCAAAGTAACTGCTTCAACCTGTTTAGTCCAATTTTCCATTGTGTCTAGCGGTAAGTCGTTCCAAGCAATAGATGAAACGTTATCCAGCAACTTTCGGTTGTTATCAATCCGCAGGGGATAGCCATTGATTAGGTTTGCTTTAGCGGCAGCAAGTTCAGATTTCGAAGGCCCATCAGCAATAAATTTAGCAATCGTTGAGCTCATAAGGTCTAGCGCCAAGATGGCCTGATCATTCTTGGTCTGTAGGCCAGCCTGAAAAATGCCCGTATCTTTACCTGGAGCAAAGTAACTAAAGACGCTATATGCTAAGCCACGCTTTTCACGTACTTCAGACATGAGTCGAGATACAAAGCCCCCGCCACCTAATACATAGTTACCAACCATTAAGGGAAAATAATCTGGATTATTGCGAGTCACTGCTGTCATGCCCATGGCAATGTGGGCTTGTTGTGAATCAAAGGGGATTTGAATCTCACGTTGCATCAAAGGCTCCACAAGTGAGCGCGTTAAGTCAGGGAGCTTAGCGATAGGTGGGCCCGATTGAGGAATCTGCTTCAATATGACTTGCACAATCTCATTCGCTTGCGTGCGATCAACATCACCCACAATGCTTATGATTATCCGATCACCGCAATAAAACTGTTTATGAAATTTCACTAAATCAGAAACACCTACTGCAGTTACTGACTTTACTGTTGGAGAATTCGCCAAAGGGTAACTTCCATACACCGATTTTTTAAAGCGTCTTTCAAGAACAAATTCTGGCTTAGTTTCTGCTTCAAGCAAATTCGTAATTGTCCTTTGCTTTTCACGTTCCACTATTTTTGCGTCATAAGTAGGCGCACCTAGCATGATTGCGGCTAGTTGAACCGCCCTATCCCGAAGATCTTTTCTACTAAGGCTTCGAATCCGTAAAATCGCACGCTCTCCACCGACTGATAAGCCAATATTGGCGCCTAAATCAGCAATTTCGTCAGCAATTTGAGCCTCATTTAAAACCCCTTTATCACCGCGTGCGCCATAATTCATGAGGGTTGCAGCCATATCTGCTAGTCCACTCTTGCCAGTAGGATCATAGCGATCACCGGCGTCAATACTGACTTCAATGTCAACCATCGGCAAAGCCTTCGTTTGCACTAGAAATGCTTTGGCTCCTTTATAAGAGTCCAATTTCTCAATGGGCAGAATCGCAAATGCGTGATTAAAGATGCCGAAGGTTAACAAACCAGCTAAGATGGTCTTTTGAAGGAGATTCATTATTTTGTCTCCTTACTTACCGCTGATGTGCGAGCTTGTGGATCCAATACAGCAATCGTTAAGCCTTCATCGACGAGATATTTTTTAGCAACTGCTTGTACTTGCTCCGGCGTAACGGTTTGCATTTTCTCCAACATATAGTCAATGTCCTTCCAAGAAAAACCGGACATCTCCGTGCTGCCAATTTCCATTGCTTGGCCAAAAATAGAGTCCCGCTTATAAATTTGCTCGGATAGGATACGCACCTTAATACGTTTAAGCTCAGATTCCAAGATCCCTTTTTGCTTTAACTCATCCAGCGCCTTGCGAATACTGGCTTGGGCTTGAGCTACTGTTTTTCCTTTTGCCGTCGTAGTATTGACAAGGAACAATTCGGGTCCGCGCGAGACCATGTCGTAACTCACGCCAACATCATTGGCTACCTTCTCTTGCTTTACCAGAGCCCGATTGAGACGGGCATTGTCATAGCCATCTAAAACAGCAGTTAAGAGCTCTAGGGCATAAGGCTCAATGTCATCTAACTTGCCTGGTTCTAGTCGAGGAACCTTCCAGGCCATTGCCAGCTGAGCACTATCTGCAGGCGCTTTCACTTGAGTCTGTTTAATTCCTTTTTGCGGCGGTTCAATTTGTGGTTTACGTATTGGCAATTCATGAGCGGCAATCACGCCGTAATATTTTTCTACCAGTTGTAAAGTTTTTTGGGGCTCAACATCTCCGCTAATCACGACAGTCGCATTATTGGGGGCATACCAACTACGATACCAATCACGCGCATCAGATGCTTTCATATTTTGTAAATCATTCATCCAACCAATTACCGGATGTCGATAAGGAGAACTCATATAGGCCGTTGCCATGAGCGATTCATTCAAGAGACTGCTGGGGTTGTCTTCCGTTCGCAGGCGACGTTCCTCCATCACCACTTGGATTTCTTTTAAAAACTCTGCATCATCAAAGTTGAGATTAGACATGCGATCTGCCTCAAGCTTGATTACCTCATCTAGTTTTGATTGCTCTACCTGCTGAAAGTATGCGGTGTAATCGCGTGATGTAAAAGCATTATCACGACCTCCTACTGCAGCAACTAAACGAGAGAACTCTCCAGCCTTGACATTATCGGTTCCCTTAAACATCATGTGTTCTAAAACATGGGCAACACCAGTGCGGCCATTCATTTCATCCATGGAGCCGGCGCGGTACCAAACCATATGCGCTACAGTTGGCGCGCGATGGTCTTCTCGCACAATCAATTTGAGACCATTACTCAATTTGAATTCACGAGTGTTAGCTAAATCCGTGCTGACAGCCCAAGATAATTGGGTAAACAGCAAGAATAAGAAGGAAATTCGGAGTAAATTGGAGCGCATCTGCTAAATCACCATATCCCAAGAATTAAATTGATAAGATGCAAGGTTTAAATTGTATCGATTATGTTCGGCTTACGTAAAACCCTAGGATCTCTTTTTAAATCAAGCAAGATTGATGAATCTTGGTTTGATTCTTTAGAAGACTCACTCATTCAGAGTGATGTGGGATTGCCAACGACCGAACAGTTGATTGGAAAGCTACGTAAGGCTGCAAAATCAGAAAAGGCTGCAAGTCCTGAAGAACTGCAAGCGCTACTCATTCAAGAAGTTGCCTCCCTACTAACCACTCTGGAGGCGTCCCCAAACCCACTATTTACCGAGCAAAAACCAAATACTCCTGAGGTTTGGTTGGTGGTTGGGGTGAATGGCGCAGGTAAGACCACCACGATTGGCAAGCTGTGCAGACTATTCCAGTCTCAAGGTAAATCGGTTCTATTAGCCGCTGGCGATACATTCAGAGCTGCAGCACGCAACCAATTGCAGGAATGGGGTGGACGCAATAAAGTTGACGTCATCACTCAAGAGGGTGGGGATGCGGCAGCTGTAGCTCATGATGCTATATATGCAGCAATTTCTCGTAAGAGCGACATTCTGATCATTGATACCGCAGGTCGTCTTGCTACCCAAGATCATTTAATGGAAGAACTTAAGAAGGTAAAGCGCGTCATTGGTAAAGCACTTCCTGGAGCACCTCACCACACATTATTGATTTTAGATGGGAATACTGGTCAAAACGGTTTGAGTCAAGTAAAGGCCTTTCATGCCGCCTTAGGCTTAACTGGACTTATAGTTACCAAGTTGGATGGGACCGCTAAGGGTGGTGTTATTTGCGCCTTGGCTCATACGCTTCAGAATGGTCCAATACCTACTGTTTTAGCCCTTGGAAAAGGTGAAGGTATTGAGGATTTAGCTCCCTTCACCGCCACTCAGTATTCCTCTGAATTATTTAATTAAATCAGGTACTTATAGATTTTAAAAAGTCATTAGCACTCTCTTGACAGGAGTGCTAAAATAATTATCTATTCACACCTCATATTAATAAAAAAATGGTTCAAAAGAAATTTGACAATCCGAATGTGCAAAGGCTGCCTGTAGCGCACGCTGCGACAGCGTCTGCATTTCCAATCTTGCCATCCCTTGGGGTTGGCACTCTCGATTCATACATTGCGTACGTTAATCGCGTACCGATGCTTAATGCTGCAGAAGAGTTACATCTTGCGCAGGAATTTCGTCGCACTGAAAATGTAGAAGCCGCTAAAACATTAGTGCTTTCTCATTTGCGTCTGGTAGTTTCAGTTGCGCGCCAATATCTTGGCTATGGCATTCCGCATGCTGACTTAATTCAAGAAGGGAATATCGGCTTGATGAAAGCAGTTAAACGGTATGACCCAAACAATGGAGCTCGCTTAGTTTCTTATGCAATCCATTGGATCAAAGCAGAAATTCATGAGTACATTCTCAAGAATTGGCGCTTAGTGAAGATGGCCACTACTAAAGCTCAGCGTAAATTATTCTTTAACTTACGAAGCAACAAACCAACTTTGAGCGCCCTAACTCCAAGCGAAATAGACGCTTTGGCTAAGGCCCTCGATGTCAAAGGCTCAGACGTTAAAGAAATGGAGATGCGACTTGCCGGCGGTGACATTGCACTGGAAGGCGATGATAGCGATGACGATGCGGCTTATGCGCCAATTCAATGGCTGGCTGATAATACCCAAGAGCCTACTGCGCGTATAGCCAGCAACGAAGTCGATGCACTACAAGGCCCTAAACTTGATCAAGCCCTCATGGCTTTAGATGAGCGTAGCCGCAATATTGTGCAATCACGTTGGTTAGCAATGGATGCCGAAGGTAACGGCACTAAGACATTGCATGATTTGGCAGATGAATATGGCATCTCTGCTGAGCGTGTTCGTCAAATCGAAACTGCCGCCCTTAAGAAGATGCGCGGCCTGCTTCAAGCAGCCTAAGCAATCAATCTAAATGAAAGCCGCTGAACAGCGTTTCGCTTAATCTTTTTTTACTTCAGTAATTCTTTCAAGTCATGCGCCAAGGTCTCAGGACCTTGAGCATGCTTAATATACAAACGTAGATGACCGTCGGGATCAAACGCATAGCTGCCAGCCGTATGGTCTATGGTGTAAGAGCCTAGACTTGATCCTGGCACTTTCTTATAATAGATCTTAAAGTCTTTAGTCACTTTTTCTAGTGAAACCTCATCTGCTGGACGTAAGCCCAAGAAACGAGGATCAAACGCAGGAACATACTGCTTTAGAACTTCAGCAGTATCACGTTCTGGATCGACCGTTACAAAAAGTACCTGAACTTTATCGGCCTGCGGACCCAATAGGGCCATCACTTCCTTCATCTCAGTCAAGGTGGTTGGGCAAACATCAGGACACTGTGTGTAACCAAAGAACATCACCACCACTTTGCCCTTAAAGTCTGCTAAGGTCCGTACTTTTCCGTCAGGATCCACTAAGCTAAAGTCTTTACCAAAAGCGGTGCTACCAGTGATATCAATATTCTTAAACTCTGGCTTTGGGCTGCAGGCAGTAATTACTAAGCAAAGAACTGTAATACAAAACACACGCAAAAAATTCATATTGATCTTAGAGGAAATAGTGATCTATCAAGAGCGCCGCAAAGAGCAACGATAAATAGGTAATAGAAAAGCGGAAAGTTTTCTTAGCCAGCGCATCGCTATAAGAAATGAAGAGCGCAATGACATATGCCAAGAACATTAAACCGAGAATGATGGCGGAAACTAAATACACAATACCGCTCATACCGTAAATATAAGGTAACAAGGTTGCCGCAATCAAAATCAAGGTGTAGAGCAAGATGTTCAGAAGTGTAAAGCGTTCACCGTGGGTAACCGGCAACATCGGTAATCCAGACTGCACATAGTCATCACGGCGATACAGAGCTAGCGCCCAAAAATGGGGTGGGGTCCAAACGAAGATAATCAGAACCAATAGCCAGGCTTCTGCAGACAGTGTATTGGTGACCGCCGCCCAGCCCAACGCTGGTGGCATAGCTCCAGATAAACCGCCAATCACAATGTTCTGCGGTGTCGCAGGTTTGAGCAACCAGGTATAAATCACTGCATAACCAACAAAGGTTGCCAAGGTAAGCCACATCGTGAGTGGGTTACAAAAATTCCACAAAACAATCATTCCAAGCGAACCCAAAACGATTGAAAAAATAATGATATTAAATGGCGTTACTTCACCAGTAGCCGATGGACGCCAGGACGTACGCTTCATCTTGGCATCAACTGTTTGCTCAATCAGACAGTTCACCGCAAATGCTGCGCCAGCCAACAACCAGATGCCTATTATTCCGCCAAAGAGAACAGGATAAGGAACCATTCCCGGTGTTGCTAAAAACATTCCAATGACAGCACAAAATACAGCGAGCTGAGTCACCCTAGGTTTAGTTAAAACCCAGTATTGGCGCCAACGTGGCATTGGCACTTGAGTCATTGGTTTAGGGGTGTTCATATTATTGCCATCTTCTTTTGAACGAAAGGCTTCCAAGAGGCCCAATAACTCATTCTGACCAAACAGAATACCAAAGCTGCCGAGCCAGCCGTATGCATCAAGGCAGCCACCAAAGGCCACTGGAATACTACATTTGAAATACCTGTTAATAACTGTAAAACTAGCAAGGTTAGTAACAGTTTCGCAAAGCGACCAAGGCCTGATAAAACTGGGATAGCAAGCTGAGAAGCCTTCCAAGCTAAAGTGCCTAGGACAATTAATACCATCACTGCAAATAAGCGGTGCGCCCAATGAATGGTTTGTAAGGTGACTGGAGAAATGAACTCACCTTGGGCATTCAACCCCAATTGGCGCCACAGAGTAAAACCTTCACCCCAATTTGTCTCTGGCCAGATCGCGCCCATACAGGTCGGAAAATCTGGGCACGCCAATACTGCGTAATTGGTACTCACCCAAGCGCCTAAAAAGATTTGAATAAAAAGAACAATGGCAGCGGCTAACAGCAACTGGGCAGAAAGAGGTCGAATGCGAATAGTGCATACCGCTGTAGATTGGTCTTCCCAAGACTGTTGGGCATAGACCGTTAAACAGGCCAAAAGAATTAACGCTAGCATTAGGTGAATAGTCACAATGATTGGCTGCAGCTTCAGCGTCACTGTCCAGGCACCAAATGCCCCCTGAATGCAGACCAGTAAAAGCAAACCCAAACTACCAAATAGAGGGGCTTTTCCAAAAGGCTTGATCTTGCCAAACGCTAAACCAACTTGAACCAAGATCAGCGCGCCTACCGTCATTGCCAAATAGCGATGAATCATTTCAATCCAGGCCTTAATCACCGTCACAGGGCCCGTAGGCATATTGGCTTCAGCAAGCTGTATCTCGCCGATTGCATGCCATGGGTTTGAAGTGCCATAACAACCAGGCCAATCTGGGCAACCCAGGCCAGAGTCTGTAAGACGGGTAAAGGCGCCGAAGACAATCAGATCGAAAGTCATGAACACCAAAACCCAATTAAGCTTTTGGAAAAAGCTATAACCCGGCCTGGTCCAGAGATAGAGCAAAGGCAGACCTGCAAAGATAATTGCAATTGCAGCTAATTCTGCGAGCAATAACAAACTACTCATTGCAATTGTTCACCCTTACGATTGAGGCGCAGTAGTTTCTCGAGATCTTTTTTGATGCTACCAAACTCTTTCGGAGAGTTGGTCACTGAAAAAACCATCATCTTGGCTGGGCTCGGATCAATCAACTGAATCTTCTGACCCGCACCATCACGATTAAGCCAAGCATCAAACTCAGACTTCAACTTAGGATCTGCTGGCAAATTGAGAATCTGAAATCCTGCAGTCTTTTCATCATAAGCCAGCAATACCTCAGGATCTACAGGCTTCCCATCTGTGTTGACCCAAACCAACTGAA
>CANBYN010000003.1 GCA_947373615.1 Burkholderiaceae bacterium
CCACCTGCTCCAACAATCACCGCATCAAAACGGCGGCGTGGCAATGATTTTTTAATTGCAGTCATCGAATTACACTTTCCACAAAATTTGAATGGCGTAGGCCGCACAGGCTACGAGATACAGAACAGACAACACTTGTAGTGTTAAACGAACACTGACGGGCTTGATGTAATCCATCCATATATCACGAATTCCAATCCAGGCATGGTAGAACAAGCTTATGAAAGCCAACAACGTCAAGAGCTTCATGAATTGATTGCTAAAAAGGCTAGACCAACCTTCATAAGTAGCGCTGCCAGTAATGCAATAGTCCACTAACAAAACAATTGTAAAAACTACCATCACAATCGCAGTAACGCGTTGAATGATCCATTCTTTGAGGCCGTAATGAGCGCCCACAACTAAGCGCTTAGGTCCGATTTGATAAATAGGCATGTAATTTCCTTAGATGTATTTACGCTTAGTACAAGCCGAATAATTTGAGCCCAACTACTGCGGTCAAAGCCAAGCCAAGACAGAAAACAACAATGGCTGAACGATTAGCCTCAGACTTCTCTACGCCGATTTCTAAGTCGAGTAATAGGTAGCGGATACCAGCACAGAAGTGGTGCAAGAAACACCAGATCAAACCGAGGCAAATAATTTTTATAAAGACATTACCAGTGATCGCCTGGAACGTTTGATAACTCACCTCAGAGGCAAGGCTCTGGTCAAGAAGGTACAAGATAAAAGGCAACAAAAGGAACAGTACTGCCCCGCTAATTCGATGAAGGATAGAAACCTTACCAGCCCAAGGGAGGCGATACTTAACCAATTGCGCTAGACCAATATTTCGATAAACCGGTCTATCTTTTTTTACATTTTGCTGTGAATCAACCATGGGCAATCTCTATCGTTAGTTGGAGGTTCGGTATGACTTTGTTGTGTCGCAACATATTCTATTGGAAACCTTGGGGGTGGTGGGGATTTATTAGGGTTTATTAGGGTTAAATACTGGTTTTTACTGATCTATCTCAAAAATTACTTAGTTCAATTTGTTCTCGTAATGCTGTTCTGAAGTGTCATACCGGGCGTGCCGAATTTCTACTGGTTTATTCCCGTAGGTGAATGCAACCCTTTCGACTGAAAGCAAGGGTGCCCCGACTGGAAGTCGCAAGTGATTAGCCAAGATTTCATCTGCCTTGACAGATTTAATCTTCTCTTCTGCGCGTACCATATGGGTTGCATACTGACCCTCATAAAAGGCATACATTGGTCCACGCCACGCATTGAGAGTCTCAAGATCTAAACCCTTAAAACGAGCTTCAGATAGCCAAATCTCTTCAAAAACGATCGGTTTACCGGAAAAACTTTGTACCCGATCGATATGAATAATGGGATCGCCTGCCTTCAATTTAAGCAAATTGGCTACATAAGAGCTGGCTTGTGTATTTTCGCAGGTCAAAAACTGGTTAATCAGATGAAATTTTTCGCCGGAATCAGGAGCCAAACGCAGAAAACGATATTGCCAATCTTCTTCCTGATGAGTTGCAACAAAAGTACCCTTCCCTTGACGTCTCACGAGTAAATTTTGGGCAGCCAACTCATCAATTGCCTTCCGTACAGTGCCTTGACTGACAGCAAAACGTGTTGCCAACTCCATTTCACTAGGGATAACCTGTCCCGGAAGCCACTCTGAGGCCTGAAGACTAGCCAAAATCATGGCTTTAATCTGCTCGTAAAGCGGACTAAATGAGGCAATAGGTATATTTACTTCTGACAAATTCACTCCATGACGGCATCAATTGGATAAAATCTAAAGCAATTCTAGTCTTATATAAGACGTCATTGACAGTGTAAAGCGAAAGTCCCTACACTTGAATGGATAATAGAAAAGTTTTCGTTTAATTAACCTTCCTCTGGAGTTATAAGCAATGGCAAAAGCCCCAATGCGTATCGCCGTAACCGGTGCAGCCGGTCAAATCGGATATTCCCTTTTATTCCGTATCGCCAATGGCGACCTTTTGGGCAAAGATCAGCCCGTAATTCTTCAATTGCTTGAGATTCCAGATGAAAAAGCTCAAAAGGCCTTATCTGGTGTGATGATGGAATTAGAAGACTGCGCATTCCCACTCCTAGCTGGCATGACAGCCCACTCCGATCCACTAACTGCATTTAAAGATATCGACGTTGCATTATTGGTTGGCGCCCGCCCACGCGGACCTGGAATGGAACGTAAAGATTTACTCTCTGCTAACGCACAAATTTTCACAGCTCAAGGCAAAGCATTGAATGCCGTTGCTAAAAAGACTGTCAAAGTATTGGTTGTTGGCAATCCAGCCAATACGAATGCTTATATCGCAATGAAATCTGCTCCAGATATTCCTGCGAAAAACTTCACAGCAATGTTGCGCCTAGATCACAACCGCGCCCTGTCACAGTTGGCAAACAAGCTGAACAAGCCAGTTGCCGATATTGAGAAATTAGTTGTTTGGGGTAACCACAGTCCAACAATGTACCCGGACTATCGTTTTGCAACGATTGATGGCAAATCCGTTAAAGACAGCATTAATGACTCAACTTGGAATAAAGATGTGTTTATCCCTACCGTTGGTAAGCGTGGCGCAGCGATTATCGACGCTCGCGGTCTTTCTTCTGCAGCTTCTGCTGCCAATGCGGCAATTGATCACATTCATGATTGGGTTCTTGGAACCAACGGCAAATGGGTCACCATGGGTATTCCTTCCAAAGGCGAATACGACATCCCAGCTGAAGTAATTTATGGCTTCCCAGTGGTATGCGATAACGGCGAATACAAGATGATCGAAGGTTTAGAGATCGACGAGTTCTCGCGTGAGCGCATGACCCATACATTGAATGAGTTGCTTGAAGAGCAAGCTGGCGTTAAGCATTTACTCTCCTAAGGAAAATTTCCACATGAAGAACAACCTTCTCACTATTAGCCTAGTCCTTGCCAGTCTTTTTGGCGCCGCAAATGTCAGCGCTAATGAAGAAGCATTCACTTGGACTTGCCAAGAGAACAAGCAATTCAAAACCTCTGGAACTACCGAGAAAATTCGTTTGACTTGGGAAGCTAAATCCTATGATTTGGATCGCCAAACTTCATTGCCTGGCAGTTTGCGTTACAAAAACACCAACTCCGGTTTCGACCTTGTGGTGTTAGGCAATAAAGCAATGTTGTTTAACATCAAGGCAGGAACTAGACTTGCTGATTTTTGCCAAACGGCGGAAATGAAAGCGGGCAAGTTGCCGCATTTATTTGCTGGAGCAGAGCCATTTGTGCAGAATTAATTTTCTTTCAAAGTATTAAATAAAAAAGCCGAGAAATTCTCGGCTTTTTTATTGCTGTATATAACTATTTATATCCATTTTTTGACTAATGAAAAAGTGGCTGTTGTGTAGGAGCATCCTCTGGCATTTCTGCATGCACCGCCTCTCCAGAGCGATCTGGAAATAATGGCGCTCCGCAGTCATCACACAACTCCGGATCAAAGAGCATGGCATGTCGGAATACATCATCAACGCCAGCATCATGCAAAGCATCACAAATCTTCTTGATCGGACTCTCGTCATCAGCAAGATCATTCAAAGCATCACTTGCGACACTCTCTCGGTCGTATAAAGGCCAAATTACGCCATACATCACTTCTGAAGAGCCTTTAGCGCTAAAAGAAATACGGTACTCATCCGCCTGATCTTCTCCAAAAGCACCAACTACGCAAGACAATCCCGTCGGTAAAATGCCTAAGGTGCTTTCCAAGAAATTCACTGCTGCTCGGATACTTAATGGGCGAACATGTTTGTCAGCTAAACGGCAGTTTGTGAAATAAGCCTCAGGTAATAAAAGCTCAAACTCACAACCAGGTAACAATGAAGCCATTGGCTCTTGCATTGCATTTTGCCAACCAATTAGGCTTACCCCCCTCTCTTGTCGCGCAGGCGGTTCAGCTTGCCAACGGAAGATTGGCGAACCAGTTGGAGCGCTCAGAGCTGCGATGATAAAACGTGGATCTGCCAGCACAGCAATTGTTTCTGACATATCACGCAACTCCAACTTCACGTCCTTACCTGAGATTGCGGCAGTTGCCAACGATTCAGTCAGAACGCGAGTTTGACAATGCGAATGCGGCATCTGATCAATACTATAGAGCCAAGGAACAATCGCTAAGCGAGTTTCTGTTGAAGCAATAGCGCTATGTAATGCCTGAGCAGTAGCCTCAATAATGCCAGTAGATAATGGGCCAGATGGAATTTGGTAACGCGTGTGAGCAACAATGGGCATGGCCAATAACAATACATCCCAATCCTGACCATCATGCTGCATCTTCATTGATTCAGCAAGAGTTTCAGCGGTATCGGCAAGCACTTCAAAAGCAACCGTATTAATCCGAAACGTTTGATCCAAAGCTGCATCAATCACGTTTTGATTTTGGCTCCTTAGCAACCGCATTAAGCGAACGGTTAATCGGTCCTCCCAAAAGCGATCCTCAATTTGACTGCCAGATGCAGCCAATGAAATTGAATCGGCAACCAACCGCTCAACCTCAGGTGAATTGCGCTGCGAAGACTTCGTGCGATGTACGGCCATTATTTTCTTTCTGCTCTTCTAAATACGGGTTTATCCAACTTAGATTCAGCAGCATAGTACTTATAGCCATCTAAATTAAAACCTTTTAAATCTGCAGTATCAGTAATGCGATTCTCGACAACATAACGAGCCATCAAACCACGGGCACGTTTAGCGTAAAAAGAAATGATCTTGTATTTTCCATCCTTGGCATCATGAAACACTGGCGAGACCACGGAACAGCCCAAGTCCTTTGGTTGCAGCACTTTAAAATATTCTTCTGAAGCAAGATTGAGTAATACTGGCTTTTTTTGCTTTTCTAAAATTTTTTTTAATGAATCTGTCACCTTACTGCCCCAAAAAGCATACAAGTCTTTACCTCTAGTATTTTTAAATGAAGTACCCATTTCTAGGCGGTAAGCCTGCATTAGGTCTAAGGGCCTGAGAACACCATAGAGCCCAGACAATATCCTGATGTGATTTTGCGCAAAATCTAACGCTTTAGCGTTAAGGGTTTTCACGTCAAATCCATCATAAACATCACCGTCAAATGCATAAATTGCTGGCTTACTATTTTCCTTGGTAAATTTCTTGGACCAATCTCGATAACGACCCACATTCAAGGCCGCCAATTGGTCAGATAAACCCATTAACTTAGCCACGTCTTGTGGGGCCAACTTTTTAAGGTCGGTAATAAGCTTTGCTGATTCAGGAACAAATTCTGGCATGGTGAACTCCTTAACCTTAACAGAGGTCTTGTAATCTAAAGATTTAGCGGGAGAAAGTACGATCAGCATGGCACAATTTGTATATGTATTTTTATCATTCTAGTGACTACTAGGTTAACTTGCTTTAAAAGCCCTACTTCTAACGACCATCCGCCCTCTTCATGAGTTCAACACAGACCCCATCCTTTCCCAGTCGCCTTCCTATGGTAGGCACCACGGTGTTCACGGTAATGTCTGCTCTCGCTACCGATCATCAAGCAATAAATCTGGGGCAAGGCTTTCCTGACTTCCCATGCGACAGAAATTTAATCGCCAAGGTCAATGAGGCCATGTTGACCGATCGAAATCAATACCCTCCAATGATTGGGATTGCAGAGCTGCGCAACGGTATTGCGCAGAAGATTCAGAATTTATATGGGCATACCTACAATCCTGAAACTGAAATCACAATTACTGCTGGCGGCACTCAAGGCATTCTGACATCCATTCTGTCTTGCGTTAGTCCTGGTGATGAAGTCGTGATTATTGAACCTGCCTACGATAGTTATAGACCATCAATTGATTTGGCTGGTGGAAAAACTATCTCAGTTGCATTGGAAGTGATGCGAGATACTTCTGGCCAGGTATCCTCTTATGCAATTCCGTGGGATGCACTAGCAAAAGCGATTAATGCGAAAACGCGACTTATCATCATCAATACTCCGCACAATCCAACCGGTATGGTTTGGGAAAGAGCCGACCTAAATCGCTTAGCTGATCTCGTGAGAAACACTTCAACCTTAATTTTGAGTGATGAAGTCTATGAACATATGGTCTTTGATGGCGCTAAACACTATAGCGTGGCCTCCCATCCAGAACTGGCCACAAGAAGTTTTCTCATTTCTAGCTTTGGTAAAACCTATCATGTCACCGGCTGGAAGGTGGGATATGTTGCAGCCCCAACTTCGTTGACGAAAGAGTTTCGTAAGGTACACCAATTTAATGTCTTCACAGTCAACACCCCGATGCAATACGGCTTAGCTGCATATCTCACGGATGCATCGCATTATTTAGATTTACCTGCCTTCTATCAGGCTAAACGGGATTTTTTTAGATCGGGGTTAAATAAAACTGGATTTAAATTACTACCAACACCCGGTACCTACTTCCAATGCGTGGATTATTCCGGGCTCAATATCCCACAAACCAAACTCAATGAAGCGGATTTTTGCAAATGGCTAACAAGCAACATCGGGGTGGCAGCTATTCCAGTTTCCGCTTTTTATGATCAAGCCACCGAATCAGGCGTGGTTCGCTTTTGTTACGCAAAACAAGAGCAAACCCTAACGAGCGCTTTACAACGTTTACAAAATTTATAGGAAGCACCATGACAAACCAAAAATCTCAAAGTGTGATTGATGTCTATAGTTGGCCAACACCCAATGGTCATAAAGTCCACATCATGCTCGAGGAATGCGGCTATCGCATAAATCGCGACTGGATTGCCCATCCTATCGATATCGGTGCCGGCGACCAGTTCACTCCCGAGTTCCTCAAGATCAGCCCCAACAATAAGATTCCGGCTATTGTGGATCCCAATGGGCCGGATGGAAAACCTATCAGTATTTTTGAATCCGGCGCAATTCTGCTCTATTTAGCCAGCAAAAGTGGCAAGTTTTTACCAAAATCGATTCGTGGTAAATATGAAGTGCTGCAATGGCTCATGTTCCAAATGGGGGGTTTAGGCCCCATGCTTGGGCAAAACCACCATTTCCGTCTCTATGCTCCAGAGAAAATCGAATACGCAGTCAATCGCTACACCAATGAAGCAAAGCGTATTTATGGTGTATTAGATAGACAACTGAAAGATAATCCTTATATCGCAGGCAAAATATATTCCATTGCCGATATTGCGATTTACCCATGGACACGTAATTGGAAAAATCAAGGCATCGAGATTAATGAATATCCATCTTTCAAGCGCTGGTTTGAAATGATTGGCGAGCGCCCCGCAGTCAAACGCGGTTGCGAAGTTTTAACAGCATTACGTAAGCCCTTGCATGATGACAAGGCTAGAGAGCAGTTATTTGGTTCAACTCAGTATCAAAAAAGGAAATAGGATGAAGATTCAATCAGTTGGTGTGATTGGGGCGGGCACCATGGGCAATGGGATTGCACAAGTATGCGCTGTTGCTGGTCTAGATGTCGTCATGGTTGATATCAACGAGGGGGCAGTGCAACGTGGTCTTGATCAAATCAGTAAAAGTTTAGATCGACTTGTCAAAAAAGAAATCTTAACTACCGAAGGTAAAGAAGCCGCCCTTAAACGCATTAAAGGTAGCACCACCTATACAGACTTTAAAGGCCTCGGCCTAGTCATCGAGGCTGCTACAGAAAATCAAGCTATTAAAGAAAAAATTCTTAAGCAAGTAGACGAGATTGTAAGTAAAGAGACCATCATCGCTACCAACACCTCGTCCTTGTCGATTACTAAATTAGCTGCCTTGGATTCCAACCCGACACGCTTTATTGGAATGCACTTTTTTAACCCGCCACCCATGATGGCTCTAGTAGAAGTGATACGGGGCCTACAAACCAGCGATGCAACTCATGCCGCCATAATTGAAATGGCTAAACGAGTAGGCAAAGAGCCTATTACCGTCAAAAACTCTCCAGGCTTTGTGGTCAATCGTATTTTGTTACCCATGATTAATGAAGCATTCTTCGTTTTATCAGAAGGACTTGCCAGCCCCGAGGATATCGATGCTGGTATGAAGCTAGGCTGCAATCAGCCTATCGGCCCGTTAGCTTTAGCAGATCTCATTGGTCTTGATACTTGCCTAGCAGTAATGGAAGTGTATTTTGAAAACTTCAGCGACTCCAAGTACCGTCCTTGCCCATTACTTCGTGAAATGGTCGCCGCGGGATACCTCGGTCGAAAAACTGGCCGCGGCATCTACGCCTACGACAAGTAAATATAGTCGATCACTGAATAAATTTTTTGATTTTTTAACACTAACTAATTTAGCCAATCCCTCGTGAATCCCATTGCGCCTTTAGTACGAAAACTGGGCTATGCTGGCCTTATTCCTTTTGTTGTGCTTGCTTTAATGGTTCAACTAGCTCCAACACCAGTGAATTATTTAAGCGCTGAATCTTTGGCAGGATATGGTGCAGTCATTACCTCATTTATGGGTGCAATACATTGGGGCGCCAATCTTCATAATCTAGGTAAAGTTCCAGAAGGTGATCGTTGGGAAGACCGTAATGCGTGGATCTGGGGAGTCATTCCCGCGCTAGTTGCATGGGTAGCTCTGCATATTTATATTCCAGTCGGATTGCTGATCTTGGCTTCCACCTTAATCATCCAGCGAAATATTGATCAGAATACCTATCAATACTATTTTTCTGATGATGAGAGTCGTATCGCATTTATGATCATGCGCAATCGCTTGACCTACGTTGCAGTAGCTTGCCTAACTTGGGCGGCAATAGTGATCTTATTTATTCAAGCATAAGTCCATGAGCGGCCTGTTTGATAGCACTCCACCGCCACCTTTAGCGGAGGCCTTGCGCCCAAAAATAATTGAAGAAGTGATTGGGCAGACTCATTTATTAGCACGCGGCAAACCCCTGAATTTGGCATTTGCTTCTGGCATACCTCACTCAATGATTTTGTGGGGCCCGCCTGGCGTAGGAAAAACAACGCTCGCCAGACTTTCTGCAAAAGCATTTGATCGCGAATTTATAGCCATCTCAGCTGTACTGGCAGGCGTAAAAGAAATTCGTGAGTCAATTGAATTGGCCCAACAAAACATGGCGCAATACGGTAAGCAAACAATTTTGTTTGTAGATGAAATTCACCGTTTTAATAAGAGTCAGCAAGACGCCCTTCTACCTCATGTTGAGTCAGGGTTATTCACTTTTATTGGCGCCACTACCGAGAACCCCTCTTTCGAAGTGAACTCTGCGCTCTTATCGCGAGCGCAAGTTTACGTTCTGAAATCACTCATGCCAAAAGAGTTAAAAATGCTCTTTGATCGCGCTCACCAGTACGCTATGCCAGACGTGCAATTTGAGGCATCTGCGATTGAGACGCTCATTAATAATGCCGATGGCGATGGGCGCCGCTTACTGAATTTAGTAGAACAAGTCCGTAACGCAGTATTAACGCCCAACTCTGAGGTGAAGGTAGTTGACCAGTTATTTATCGAAAACGCTCTTACAGCTCAAGCGCGCCGCTTTGATAAAGGTGGCGATCAATTCTTTGATCAAATTTCCGCACTTCATAAATCGGTAAGAGGATCTAATCCAGATGCAGCCTTGTATTGGTTCTGCCGTATGCTCGATGGCGGGGCTGACCCACGTTATTTGGCAAGGCGTATTATTCGCATGGCATGGGAAGATATAGGTCTAGCAGATCCTAGAGCAATGCAACTAGCCAATGATGCTGCGCAAACTTTTGAAAGACTAGGATCGCCTGAGGGCGAGCTAGCCTTGGGTCAAGCGGTAGTTTATTTAGCCGTTGCCTCCAAAAGTAATGCAGGCTATAACGCATTTAATGCTGCTCGAGCGTACGTAGCCAATGATCAATCCAAGCCCGTCCCCAATCATCTTCGGAATGCACCGACCAAGCTCATGAAAGTACTTGGTCATGGCAAAGAATATCGCTATGCCCATGATGAGCCACATGGGTATGCTGCTGGTGAAACCTATTTACCAGATGGTATGAAAGAACCGCGATGGTATGAACCTGTCGAGCGTGGACTGGAATCTCAAATTAAAGAAAAGATGGCTTTCTTACAGAAACTAGATGACGAATCGAAAAATAAATAAACAGGAGTACGAAATGAGTTCAAAAATTTCAGCAACTCTGTATTACGACATCATCTCCCCATTTGCCTATCTATATATCAAACAAAGAAATCGTCTTGAAGGTAAATTAGATATCAAGCCATTGCCAATCCTTTTGGGAGGCCTTTTAAGGGCTGCTGAAAATAAAGGTCCTGGTGAAATAGCAGCTAAGCGCCCCCACACTTACCAGTTTTGCGTATGGCAAGCTGAAAAACTAGGCATTCCCTTTCGCTTTCCAGAGCATCACCCTTTTATGACTGTCGCGCCTCAACGTCTATTAGTCGAACAAAAAGCAGATTGGGTTATGGTTGAGCGAGCCTTCGATTATGTCTGGCTGGAAGGCAAAGATCCCAATCTCTCTTGGCCGGAGTTTTGTGGCTATTTAGGGCTACCCTCTGAGACTCCAAGGCCAGAGAGTTCTGAAGTCAAAGCCGAGCTTATTAACAATACCAATCAAGCTCGGGCAAATGGCGCCTTTGGGGTCCCCTCCCTCATTGTCAATCAACACTGTTTTTGGGGTATTGACACCATAGATTGGGTCCTTGACTATCTAAACCGACAAGGGATGTTCGAAGAGGCATCTTATGCCTATGCTGGAAACGTTCCCAATGGACTTAACTTGAAATGACCATTAGACGGTAATATTTTTACTCAAATAGATCCAATTGCAACAAGAGGTAGTTATCATAAGTATCATCACTTTCTAACATTTAAGTGACGCAGTCTTTACTGTTTCTATTTATTTAATTACCAAGGAGCATCATGAAAAAAATTATTCTTCCTATAGCCGCCGCTGTTCTTGCAATGCCCTATCTTGCTTCCGCTCAAAATGCTCCGCAAGGCGCAACAATGGTTGCAAAAGGACCAGGCGAAGTAGCAGCTGCTGATGCCATTCAAATTCAAGGAAAAGTTAAATCTATTGATAAACAAACTCGAAGCGTAGTAGTGGTTGGACAGCAAGGCAAAGAAGTTGCACTGACTTTAGGGCCACAAGCCCGTAATTTTGATCAAATTAAAGTTGGTGATTTGGTAACACTTACCTACGTACAGGCTTTGGCTTTGGATCTTCATAAATCAGTTAATGGTGGCAAGTTGGGTCAACCGATTGTCTCTGAAGAGTCTGTACGTGCTGCCCCTGGTAGCAAGCCTGCAGGCGCAATCGAAAAAACAGTAACTGTCACTGCAAACGTAATAAAAGTTGATCAGAAAAGTCAAATGGTCACCTTAAAAGGGCCAAATCGTACAGTGGAGCTAAAGGTAAAAGATCCTGCAGTATTACAAAAAATTAAGGTTGGCGATCAAGTCGACGCCACCTATACTGAAGCGGTAGCAATTGAAGTTACTGCTGCTCCAGCAAAATAAATCTTTTTAGATGCAACTGCAGGTGAAATTCACACTGCAGTTGCACTCTTTTTAAAGCTAGCCTAGAAGATTTAAGGTCATTTCTTTTTAATAAGTCTGCGATACCCCCTTCTGGGCTCGAGCAATACAATGAATATCATTCATACCATTCAACTCAAGGAATCTTTATGCGCAAACTTTTTGCCAGCCTCATCCTCATTGCTTGCTGCTTGGCTAGCCAAATGGCAATTGCAGGCCCTAAGGTGGAATTTAAAACTAGCATGGGTAATTTTGTAGTGGAGCTTGATTCAGATAAAGCGCCTAAGACTACCGCCAACTTTCTAAACTATGTAAAGAGCGGTTTTTACAATGGCACTATTTTCCATCGCGTCATTGACGGATTCATGATCCAAGGTGGAGGATTTACACCTGATTTAGTCCAAAAGCCTACAGATACACCAGTCGCATCTGAAGCGCAGAATGGTTTAAAAAATAATACCTACACTATCGCTATGGCTCGTACTTCTGACCCTGATTCAGCAACTGCACAATTTTTTATTAATGTAAAGGATAACGCTGGTTTAGATTTCCCAAATGCCATGGGCAACGGCTACACAGTCTTTGGGAAAGTCATTTCTGGGACGCAGACTATCGATGCTATTCGTAAAGTGCCCACCGGAATTGCATCAGCACCTCGCATGGGTCGCATGTCAGATGTTCCCACTAAAGTAGTCACAATTGAATCAGCTACTATTCTTAAATAAGCTGTAGTTCATTTTTTAATTAGGTTAACAGCAATGATTTTGCTTGATGACGCGCAAAGCACTGCTGTTAAACCTTCTAGCCGTCTTTATGAAGATCCGCTTCAGTATTGGTGCGTTCTCCCTAGCGGTAATGGCGAACAAGACAATGAAACAACGCTAGTTTGTTTAGAGGAAATTTCAGAGTCACTTACAAGAGGTGAGTTTGTAGTAGCCGCTTTTGCCTATGAGTTAGGCAGACAGATTCAAAAGCTACCTCAACGAGACTCAGCCACTTTGCCATCACACCCTTTGATTGAAGCCTGGTCCTTCAAAAGCTTTAACAAATTATCAAAGCAAGATGTGGATAAGTTCATCACTCAAAAACTGGCTCAAATAGATGATGTCCCCTGCAGTGCTGGCATCCTAAATGTTAGTGAATCGATAAATGAAGAACAATTTTCATCCAACATTACAAAAATTCAGGAATATTTACGCAGTGGAGACAGCTACCAGATTAATTACACTTATCGGGTTAGTGGCAAAGTATATGGTTCACCTTTAGCTTTGTATGCTCGCTTGCGCGAGCGGCAACCTGGAAGATTTGGAGCGTACATACAGCAAAGGGATCGCTACTTATTATCCCAGTCCCCTGAACTCTTTATTGCGCGCGAGGGGGATACTTTAAAAGCCATGCCAATGAAAGGCACAGCTAGCGCCCTTTCTAATCTTGCTAGCGCTCTTTCTGCTGACCCTAAAAATCAAGCTGAGAATGTGATGATTGTGGATTTACTGCGCAACGATCTCAGTCGCATCTCCCTGCCAGGAACCGTAATAGTCCCAAATTTATTTGATGTGGCTAGGCATGGTGATGTCTTGCAAATGACCTCAACCGTACAAGGACAACTTAAGCCAAAGACTTCACTACTCGAGATTTTGAATGCAGTCTTTCCCTGTGGATCGGTAACAGGAGCCCCAAAGAAACGAAGCATGGAAATTATTCAAGATATTGAGCCTCAAGATCGTGGGTATTACTGTGGCGCACTAGGTTGGCTTGATCCTAAGGGAGACTTTGCCTTAAGCGTCCCTATTCGCACAGTTGAAGTTACACAAGATACTCATACGCATGAGTCCACTTTTACCCTAGGAGTTGGTGCCGGCATCACAATTGACTCAGATGCCGATCAAGAATGGCAAGAATGTCGCATCAAATCTGCTTTCTTGAAAAATCTGCCTAGCGGGGTTGGGATATTTGAAACCATCGCTATTGAGCGTGGCGAACCAATGCGCTTAATGGATCACCTGCAACGGATGCAATCGTCTGCCGCGTCCTTGGGCATCTCTTTTAATCTAAATACTGCTAAGAGTCTGATTCAAGAATCCTGTTTATCACTTGATACATCCTTACGCTTTAGATTAAGACTAGATCTTGCTTCAAACGGTGAGCACACCATTACAACAAGCGCTCTAGACGCCCTTGCTGAACCAGTAAAGCTATTTTGGGCAAAAAATATTCTTTCATGCGATGTCGGGATATTTTCTGCAGATGCTTTACTGTGTCACAAAATAAGTAAGCGCGATCTTTATGATCAGGCCTGGCGAGAGGCTGTCAAAATGGGTGGTTTTGACGCCCTTTTTACCAACGAGCAAGGATTCGTGACCGAAGGTGGCAGATCAAGCGTCTTTATTAAGCCTAAAGGAAGTTCTGAATGGCTCACACCACCAGTTAGCGCCGGACTATTGCCTGGCGTGATGCGCGCCGCTTTACTAGCCGATCCAGCCATGAATGCCCGAGTAGCTAGCCTGACAATTAATGATGTTTCAATGGCTGATGAGATTATTCTTAGCAATGCCTTAAGAGGCGCAATCAAAGCCCATTTTTAGAAAGTCCACATGAAGTTTTGCCCTAACTGCGCTGCTACATTGACGATCAAGATTCCAGCCGATGATTCACGTGAGCGCTATGTCTGTGAAGCTTGCGGTAGGATTCATTATCAGAATCCAAGGAATGTAGTTGGTAGTATTCCGGCCTATGGCAAACAAGTATTGCTTTGTCGTCGTGCAATTGAGCCACGATTTGGCTATTGGACTCTTCCAGCGGGCTTTATGGAACTAGGCGAAAGTACTAGTGCTGGCGCCGCAAGAGAAACTTTTGAAGAGGCAGGTGCAGTAGTTCAAATGGGGCCGCTGTATTCCTTATTAAATGTTCCTCATGCAGAACAGGTTCACTTATTCTATCTAGCCATCATGACCTCGCCAGACTTTGCGGCAGGCGAAGAAAGTTTAGAGGTAGCCCTTTTTGATGAAGATGATATTCCTTGGTCTGAATTAGCCTTTCCCACCGTCAAGCAAACTCTAGAATGGTTTTTTGCAGATCGTGCCGCAGGATTTTTTGAGCCAGGTAAAGAATTTCACGTGCGTAGCCGAGATGTTTTACCATCTGAAAGAATTTAAACAGAGAGTCATGACTAAGATTGCTTGGCTGGGGCCGCACGACTCTTTTCCCAATCCATTATTTCAGGCAGATCCCGACCTCAGCGTTCCAGGATTAATTGCAGTAAGCGAACGTATCTACCCGGATCAACTATCTTGCGCTTATCAACTCGGCATTTTTCCTTGGTACTCCGATAATCAACCAGTCTTGTGGTGGTCACCAGATCCTAGGATGATTTTAAAACCCCAAGAATTTAAATGTAGCAAATCATTGCGAAAAATCATTCGACATATTTGCCAAGATGTTCATTCACAAATTTTGGTAGATGCCAACTTTGAATCTGTGATTCGATCTTGCGCTACAAGTGCACGTAAAGATCAAGATGGAACCTGGATTACGCATGAAATTATGAATGCCTACACAGCATTGCATGAACAGGGGAATGCCCATAGCATCTCTGTTGTGGAAAATGGAAAGATTATTGGCGGACTTTATTGCGTTTCCTTTGGGGGCATGGTATTTGGTGAATCAATGTTTAGCCAAAAGACAAATGCTTCAAAAATTGCTTTGGCAGCACTGAGTGCGTGGTGCCAAAAAATTGGTGTCAGCATAATTGATTGTCAGCAGGAAACCGCTCACCTGCGTTCATTAGGAGCGGCGCCTATCCCGCGTCAGGAATTTTTGGAGCATCTGCAAATATTGATAAATCAAACTAATATTGAACAATCTTGGACTTTTGATAAAGAAATCCTCCATCACTGGTTATGACACGTATTAAAGAACTCCCACTAACGGCATTGCAGTTTTATGCAACAGCAGCCTATCCCTGCAGTTATTTACCGAATAAAACTGCACGCTCTCAAGTGGCTACTCCATCACACCTTATCCATGCAGATATTTATAGCGAACTCTTAAATGCTGGTTTTCGACGTAGCGGTTTGTATACCTATCGCCCTTATTGTGATGAATGTAAGGCCTGTGTGGCTACGCGTTTATTGGTGAATAAATTTATTCCCTCGCGAAGTCAACGACGCGCCCAAAAGAAACACGCCGCTTTAGAAGCGATTGTTCTAAATTTGGGTTACCAAGAAGAGCATTACCTTCTTTATCAGCGCTATCAAAATGAGAGGCATGCAGGTGGCGATATGGATAGCGATGACCAAGACCAATACATGCAGTTCTTATTGCAAAGTCGTGTGAACTCTCGGATCGTAGAGTTTCGAGATGGTCCGCACGACCCACATCCTGGTCGTTTACGCATGGTCAGCATGATCGATATCCTAGAGCAAGGAATCTCCTCGGTATATACCTTCTACGATACTTCCGATCCTTCTGCTAGTTACGGAAGCTACAGCATTTTGTGGCAGATCGAGCAAGCACGCGATCTACAACTTCCTTACCTATATCTAGGCTACTTTATTAAAGAAAGCGAAAAGATGTCTTATAAGGTTAGATATCAACCCATGGAAGGATTGATAGATGGTCACTGGCAAGCCCTGACTGGGTCATAATATCTACCCATGATCGATCGCTATTCTTTTTTACGCCCTTGGCTATTTTGCCTAGACCCTGAACAAGCCCACAATCTTACCCTGCGCAATTTAGATCGCGCGCTGCATTGGGGCTTACTAAAGCGCTTTGTTACCAAACCAATAGCTGATCCACAAACACTTTGTGGCATTAAATTCCTTAATCCAGTAGGCTTGGCTGCTGGTCTAGATAAAGATGGCAAGCATATTGATGCTCTAGCAGCTCTAGGATTTGGTTTTCTGGAAATTGGTACGGTGACTCCTCGCCCACAATCTGGCAATCCTAAGCCTCGTATGTTTCGATTGCCAGAGGCTCAAGCAATCATCAACCGTATGGGCTTTAACAATGATGGAGTAGATGCTTGCGTTGCTCGCGTACGTCGTTCACAATTTTGGAAAAACGGTGGCGTACTAGGTATGAATATTGGCAAGAACGCCAGCACACCAATTGAAGACGCTGCGAGTGATTACATCCTAGCAATGGAAGCAGTCTATGAGGTTGCTACTTACATTACAGTCAATATCTCTTCACCAAATACACAAAATTTACGAGCCCTTCAAGGCGAGGAAATGCTGCGCTCATTATTAGGAAGTCTTGATGAGACCAGAAATCGTCTGTGTGATCGCTTTGGAGCTCGCAAACCACTTTTTCTAAAAATTGCCCCAGACCTTGATTGCTCAGACATTAATCTGATTGCCGATCTACTAGTGGAATTTGGTATCGATGCGATCATCGCAACCAACACAACAATTTCCCGTGAAGCTGTACAAGCAATAGAGCATGGCCAGGAAGCTGGTGGCTTATCTGGCGCTCCCGTGCGCGCAGCCTCAAATCTTGTCATCAAAACACTTAGAGCCAGACTGGGAAACGATTTTCCCATCATTGGCGTGGGAGGCATTCTAAGTGGTGCTGACGCTAGAGAGAAGCTCATGGCTGGAGCTAACTTAGTACAACTCTATAGCGGCCTAATTTATAGGGGTCCAGACCTAATTAATGAGTGCGCAACGGCCCTAAGACAAGCCTAGCGTCCCAACCGCACCAAAATCAGGCTTTTCTAGTGAGGGTTTTATAAAATCCCATTTCATAATATGCAATTGCTTTGCAAAATCACTACAATAAGCCCAATGAATACTAGCAAAATCATTAAAAACTCTAAATCCACTGGTGAAGTTGGTAAAACAGCCATCCAGGTAGTTGAACGGATGATGAATTTGTTAGACGCCTTAGCAGATCATGAAGAGTCTAGTAGCTTAAAAAACCTTGCCGAGCAAACTGGGCTACACCCCTCCACTGCCCACCGCATTCTAAATGATATGGTTGCCTGCCGACTTGTAGAGCGTGGTGATGGCGGCACGTATCGCTTAGGCCTAAAGCTTCTAGAGCTTGGCAATCTTGTTAAAGGTAGACTCTCGGTTCGAGAAGCCGCTCAAGCCCCTATGCGTACCTTGCACAAGTTAACCGGTGAAACAGTCAACCTCTCAGTACGCCAGGGAGATGAGATTGTGTATATTGATCGCGCCTATAGCGAGCGCTCTGGCATGCAAGTGGTTCGTGCGATCGGTGGTCGCGCACCATTGCACCTCACTTCAGTCGGCAAACTTTTTTTAGCCAGTGATGATGCGAATCACGTACGCGCCTACGTCACTCGTACAGGATTATCTGGCCATACCAGAAATAGCATAACCGACTTAGCCAAGCTTGAAACGGTATTAAATCAAGTCAGAAGAGTAGGCCATGCCAGTGATGATGAAGAATTAGAATTGGGCGTAAGCTGTCTGGCAGCAGCCATTTTGGATGACACCGGAAAATTAGTGGCGGGACTTTCGTTAAGCGCACCAACCGATCGTATTCAAGCAGACTGGCTACGCGCACTCCAAGACACTGCCATGCAAATCTCCAAAGGAATGGGCTTCAAACCTAAGAGCGCTGAACCAGGCAGCACTTCTAGTTTTGCTTAAATTACATTAAGCGACGAATTGGTTGCGCTCCAGAAGGCATATGCTCATACCAATCGCGCACTCGTACTGCATCTGCAAAACGAGATTGAGTTCCCACGGAATCCAAGAAGACCAATAAGAGAGGGGTATTGTTCACTCTTGCTTGCATAACTAAACATTTTCCAGCGGCATTAATAAAACCTGTTTTTTGTAGGCCGATGTTCATATCTCCAGAACGCACTAAACGATTGGTGTTCAAAAACTTTTGTGGACGATTGCCGATCACCATGGTCAACTCTGGCCAAGTAGAAAACTCACGAATCATTTTGTATTGATAGGCTGCGTTAAGCATCCTAGTTAAGTCCTCGGCTGAAGCTACGTTCTCACTCGTAAGTCCAGTTGGGTCTTCAAAATGAGAATGATCCATACCCAACTCTTTAGCCTTACGATTCATGGCGTCAACAAAAGCTGGGGTGCCCCCTGGATAGTTTCTACTTAAGGTATATGCTGCACGATTTTCAGAAGACATAAGTGCAAGCAACAGCGCTTCTTCACGAGTGAGAACAGTGCCACCTGCCAAACGTGAAGTGCGGTAAATATGCACATCATCTGCATTGATAATCAAGGTCTCATCTAGTGGCAGCTTCGAATCCAAGACAACCATAGCAGTCATTAACTTGGTAATCGACGCAATTGGCAAACTAACCGAGGGATTTTTTTCAAAATAGACCTCTTTGGTATCTTGATTAACAACGATTGCCACGCTGGACTTCAAACTCAATTGATCATGCTGGCCGCGCAATCCTAAAGCAGTTGCCAGCGACGGTGGAGCCGCTATAACAGGCTCGGCTGAACGTGTCACAGTCACACGTACAGTCTTTGGTTTTTTTGGCGATTTAGCTACGGCCTTAACAACTGCAACTTTAGTAGCCTTGGTTTGCTTATCTTTATCTTTGCTGGCGGCTGTAGCAGACGTATTCATGAGGACGCCAAAAGATAAAAGCCAAGTGAAGGCAAAGAGCCAGATTCGATTCAAACACATCCCAAAATACCTTCCAAAACTTTCAACATACGGAATGATAATTAATTTCCTGTGGCTTAAGCGATTTATTCGCCCCATCCTGGAAATCTCTCCTACTAAATTCGCCCTACTCTGCAATGGTTGCCACCGTGTTGATTTGACGCGCATTAACTAAAATAACGCCAGTCATGGTTAAACAGAGCCCTAGTGCCATCATTAAGGTGAATGGCTCATCAAAAAGCAACCACGCCATCAAAGCTGTTGTGGGCGGAGTGAGATACAACAAGCTGGTTACTTTAGTCGCGGCCCCCTTGCGAATCATCATAAATAACAAACTAATTGAGCCGATGGATAGCGGAAAAATTGCCCAAAGTAAGGCCCCAATGACAGACGGATTCCATACCATGACTCCACTCTCAAAGAAATGCATGCAGAAATAGCAGAGAACTGCAGAAACGCCAAACTGAATGGAAGATCCTGCACGCAAATCAAATACAGGGCAGTACCTTTTTTGATAAAGCGTTCCAAATGTAATAGATAACAAGGCAATGAAAGCCAAAACATAACTTACAAAAGGAATATGGGCAAAGCCAATCTTTTCGGCCACAACCAATGCAACCCCTGCAAAGCCAAACCCCAAACCAATCCATTGACGCGAAGTAACCCTCTCAGAAACCCATGCTGCAAACCAAGCGGTTAAAATAGGCTGAAGGCCAACAATTATGGCAACCAGTCCAGCAGTCATTCCCAACCGAACTGCAAACCAAACGCCTAATAGGTAGCCAAATTGCATCAAAAGTCCTGCGACCGCGATGTGCTTGATTTGAGACCAGTTAGGCCAATTGATTCTCCAAATTAAGCTTAGGACCGTCATAGCCGCCAAAACTCCTGTAAAGCGCCAAAATAGGAAGGTGGCTGGCTCAACATAAGGCATTGCTAGCCGCGCAATCACAAACCCAGTACTCCAAATGAGTACAAAAATAGGTGCAATTGCATTATCAAGACCAAGTTTCATAGGTAACTTACTGAAAATATTGAGATTTCTAAATGAGTCTTGATTTTAGGCTTTTTTCAAATTAAACCTTTCTAGCACTTTGATAACAATTTTAATGTTGCGTTGCAATACAAACTACCTATAATGGTGCATAAGAAATTAGAATGAGTACAAATTAATTACACACTATCTGTAATTCGATCTGAAAGGAATTGAAATGAACTTAACACCTGAGCAAATAACAGCAGCACAAAAAGCGAATTTAGAGACCTTAAGTAGTTTGACTAATCAAGCTTTGCAAAGCATTGAAAAATTAGTTGAGCTTAATATGCACATTGCTAAGCAAACTTTAGGCGACAGTATGAATAGCGCCAAAAAGGCCTTGGAAGTTAAGGATATCCAACAACTCCTCGCCCATCAAGCTGAAGCAGTTCAGCCAATGGCAGAAAAGATCATGGCTTATAGCCGACACCTATATGAATTGGCGCATGAAACTCAAAATAGTTTTACTCAATCAGCTGAAAAAGAATTCCAAGCTGGCCAAAGAAAAATTAATTCATTAGTTGAAGAGTGGACCAAGAATGCGCCCGCAGGCTCTGATGCTGCTGTGCAAGCAATGAAGCAGGCAATTGCTTCTGCTAATAATGTATTTGAAACTAGTCAAAAGGCTGTAAAGCATGCGGTTGAAGTTGCGCAAACCAACCTGCACACCTCAACTGATAAAGTCATGAAGGCCGCCAATATTGCCACTAAGTCTGCGACCAAGGCCACTAAAAAGAAGTGAGTACTTTTACAGAGTGAATTGCCGATTCATCTTGCAATGCAAAAGCCCCGATTTTTCGGGGCTTTTTCTTTTTCCGCAGAAATACATGAAGTGCTTAAGATTTCTTCTTTACTGGTGGTAAATCAGTGCAATGTCCATGCACTGCCTCAGCGGCCAGACCTACAGATTCACCCAAGGTCGGATGTGGATGAATGGTCTTGCCAATATCCACCGCATCAGCACCCATTTCTATTGCCAAACAAACTTCACCAATTAAATCACCGGCATGCGTTCCAACAATGCCGCCACCAATGATGCGATGGGTGGTCGCATCGAAAATAAGTTTAGTAAAGCCTTCATCTCGACCATTAGCGATTGCACGACCACTAGCAGCCCATGGGAACAAGCCTTTTTCATAGGCAATACCTTGTACTTTGCATTGCTCTTCTGTCAAGCCGGCCCAAGCCACTTCTGGATCGGTATAGGCAACCGAAGGAATTTGCTTGGCATCAAAGTATGACTTCTGCCCTGCCGCAACTTCTGCCGCAACGTGACCTTCATGCACTGCTTTATGAGCCAACATAGGTTGCCCCACCAAATCCCCAATTGCAAAAATATTGGGGACATTCGTGCGCATCTGTTTATCAACTGGAATAAAGCCGCGCTCATCTACTTGAACGCCTGCTTTACCTGCATCAATCTTCTTGCCATTGGGAGTACGGCCCACAGCCACTAAGACCAAATCATAAGTCTGGGGTTCGGAAGGTGCATTCTCACCCTCAAATGTGACTTGAATACCATCGGGCTTTATTTCTGCTTTGGCAGCGCGAGTCTTCAGCATGATTTTTTCAAAACGTCCAGCATTGAACTTCTCCCAGACTTTTTCTAAATCACGATCGGCACCAGCCATCAATCCATCCATCATCTCGGCAATATCAATGCGCGAGCCAAGAGTACTATAAACGGTGGCCATTTCTAAACCAATAATACCGCCACCAATCACCAGCATTCTCTTGGGAATATTCTTGAGCAATAAAGCGCCTGTGCTATCAACAATGCGTGGATCTTCAGGCAAGAAAGGTAATTTCACTGGCTGACTACCAGCAGCAATGATCGCCTTCTGAAAGCGCACTACTTCTTTTTGCCCAGTAAGGTCTTGACCAGTTCCGTTTGTTAATTCCACTTCCACATGGTTCGCGTCCAAGAAACACCCTAGACCGCGGACTACTTTCACTTTTCGTGCTTTAGCCATTCCAGCAAGACCACCAGTCAATTTAGCAATGACAGATTCTTTGTAGCCACGCAATTGATCAATTTCAATTTTGGGTGCACCGAAGGTGATGCCATGTTTAGCCATGGTCTTTACTTCATCCATGACTGAAGTGGTATGGAGCAATGCTTTTGATGGAATGCAGCCTACGTTCAAGCAAACCCCACCCAAAGTTGGATAACGCTCAATTAGAACGGTATTCATACCCAAGTCAGCACTACGGAATGCGGCACTATAACCACCAGGACCAGCGCCAAGCACCAATACTTCGCACTCATGATCTACTTTGCCAGTGTATTGCCCTGCTATAGGAGTCGGAGTAACTGCAACTGGCGCCGCTATCGGAGGCGGTGCAGAAGCGGTTGCGGATTTAGCCGCAGGTGCAGATGCACTTGCACTTGCACTTGCACTTGATTCGATCTCAGCAATTACAAATCCTTTACTGACCTTGTCACCAAGCTTAACTGCAATACTAGTAACAGTTCCAGCAGCATCTGCCGGCACTTCCATCGTTGCTTTATCGGATTCCAAAACGAGCAATGGTTGCTCTTTTGCAATTACATCACCGACCTTCACCAGCACTTCAATTACTGGCACATCAGAATTGTCACCAATATCCGGAACGAGGATTGTTTGCTTAGCCATAGACCCCCCTTACAGACTGGCGCGACGGAAGTCGGCCAAGAGCTGCGCAATGTACACATTGAAACGGGTAGCCAATGCACCGTCAATCACGCGATGGTCCGCAGAAAGAGATAGTGGGCAAATGAGACGAGGCGCAAATTGCTTACCATCCCATACTGGTTTCATAGCAGCCTTGCTTACGCCCAAGATAGCCACTTCAGGCGCATTCACAATTGGTGAGAAATACGTTCCACCAATCCCTCCCAAAGAGGAGATCGTAAAGCTCGCACCCTGCATTTGATCTGGCTTCAACTTGCCATCACGCGCAAGCGCAGCCAAATCAGAAGTTTCTTTAGCAATCTCAAAGATTCCCTTCTTATCCACATCTTTAATGACGGGAACCACCAATCCTGTTGGCGTATCTGCCGCAAAACCGATATTGAAATACTTCTTGAGAATCAAGTCATCCCCATCCAATGAACTATTGAACTCTGGATATTTTTTCAGCGCAGCAACTGCCGCCTTCATCAGGAAGGCCAGCATCGTAATCTTGACACCCTTCTTCTCATTCTCTTTATTGGTCAGAACACGGAAAGCCTCTAAATCAGTAATATCCGCATCTTCGTGATAAGTTACCGCTGGAATCATGACCCAGTTGCGACCCAAATTAGCTGCGGTGAGTTTCTTAATACGATTAAGTGGCTGACGCTCAATATCACCAAACTTCGTAAAGTCGACTTTTGGCCAAGGGATTAAATTAAGGCCACCTAAATTTCCACCACTTACCGCAGCAGGGCTGCCTGCACCACCGCTCATGGCTGCTTTTACAAAAGCTTGTACGTCTTCTTGGGTAATGCGACCTTTAGGACCAGTTCCTTTGACTTGAACAATAGTTACGCCGAGTTCACGTGCAAATTTACGCACTGAAGGACTTGCATGACTAACGGGCCCATCATCAGTAGGCGGTGTGTTGCTAATCGGAGGAGGCGCAGGCGCTCTTGCAATCGGCGGTTCAACTGCTGGTGCAGCCTTAGCTGCTGGTGCAGCTGCAGTAGCGGCAACGGGTACAGAAGCAACGGAGCCTCCCGTTTCACCTTCCAGAATGACAACTATAGAACCTTCAGATAAGTTATCACCAATCTTCACTTTGACTTCCTTCACAACACCTGAGTGTGAAGAAGGAACATCCATGGTGGCTTTGTCTGACTCTAGAACAACGATTGATTGTTCTTTCTCGATCTTGTCACCTGCTTTTACTAATAC
>CANBYN010000004.1 GCA_947373615.1 Burkholderiaceae bacterium
GCTGCTGCATTGCCGGAGACTTTTTATACCGTATGGAGCAATGTTTTCATGCGCGGTGAACTGTCGGAGGGTGAGACGCTATTAGTGCAGGGTGGTTCAAGCGGTATTGGCGTAACAGCTATTTTGATTGCCAAGGCTCTTGGCCATAAGGTCTTTGTTACTGCTGGAACTGATGAAAAGTGTGCTGCCTGCCTCAAGTTGGGGGCTGATTTAGCTATTAACTATAAGACACAAGATTTCGTTGAAGAGATCAAAAAGGCTACAGACGGTAAAGGCGTGAACGTTATCCTTGATATGGTGACAGGTTCATACGTACAACGTGAAATCGATTGCCTTGCTGATGATGGTCGTATTGTGATAATTGCAATTCAGGGCGGATCTAAAGCTGAAGTTAGCACCAATCAAATTTTGCGTCGTCGTCTCACTATTACTGGTTCAACTTTGCGGCCACGTCCAGTTTCATTCAAGAAACAAATTACCAAGCAGTTGTATGATTATGTTTGGCCCTTGCTTAATGCGGGTCAATTAAAACCAGTGATCTATAAAACATTTACGCTTGACCAGGCAGCTGATGCCCATCGTCTGATGGAGTCCTCTGAGCACGTAGGCAAGATAGTTTTAACAGTTTAAGAACGCTAAAGAGTTATGCGCCCACTTATCGTCATCGGCAACTGGAAAATGAATGGCAATCTTGCTAGTAATCAAGATTGGATCAAAACGGTTGCCAGAGGGATGGAGCGTGGCATGCCATCGGGTCGTAAATATGCAGTTTGCCCTCCATTTCCATATTTATCTCAATGCGCTGGTTTGATTAAAGATATCTCCTTAGCTTTTTTAAGTCTTGGTGCGCAAGATGCTTCAGCTCACATTGCTGGTGCTTATACAGGTGAAGTTGCCGCATCGATGCTTAAGGAAATGGGCTGCCAATATGTCATCGTTGGGCACTCTGAGCGTCGCCAAATGCATCAAGAGGTTGATGAAGCTGTGGCTGCTAAAGCCCTACAGGTATTGGATGCGGGCATGACCCCGGTGATTTGCGTTGGCGAAACCGCTGATGAAAGAAATTCAGGCAGGGCGGAAGAGGTAGTTTGCGGACAAATTGCTAAGCAAGTATCAGTTTTGCAAGATCGTTTGGCTGATTGTTTGATTGCTTATGAGCCGATTTGGGCGATTGGAACAGGCAAAGTAGCGAGCGCTCAAGTGGCTCAAGATATGCATCACGCTATTCGCCACCAGTTAGCTGAATTTGATGAGGATGTTGCTGCCCATGTCGCCATTTTGTATGGTGGCAGCGTGAAGCCCGATAATGCCGTTGAATTGTTTGCCATGCCAGACATAGATGGTGGATTAGTTGGGGGTGCATCATTAAATCCCCAAGATTTTCTTGCCATCTGTCAGGCGTAGATTTTTTATTTGGAGATAAGCTGTGGAATGGTTTAAAACTTTATTGATCGTATTGCAGGTAATTTCAGCTTTGGCTGTAATTCTGTTGGTGCTGCTTCAGCAGGGTAAGGGTGCTGATATGGGCGCCGCTTTTGGTTCCGGCTCATCCGGAAGTTTGTTTGGTGCTAGTGGTTCTGCCAACTTTCTTTCTCATACCACCGCTATTTGCGCTGCCATTTTCTTTATTTGCACTTTGGGTATCACTTGGATTGGCAATAAGAAAGAGGTAAGTCCAGGGGTACTTTCAGGAACTGTAGCCCCAGTAGTCGCGCCTGCTGCTCCGATAGCTCCAGTACAAGACCCTACAAAACCTGCAGTTCCTAAGTAAAAAAGTAGGTTTTTAGGTATTTTTCTACCCCATTTTTGAGGTAGTCCAGTTGTGCAATGCAGTAGAATTGATGGGTTTTACAAGATGCCGACGTGGTGAAATTGGTAGACACGCTATCTTGAGGGGGTAGTGGCTTAGGCTGTGCGAGTTCGAGTCTCGCCGTCGGCACCAAAATGGAATAAATGTAGGGGTTTTTGCTCTAAATCAATATTGTGTGTAGTGAAATAATTAATAATCAGTCAAACGGCTCAGGACTATTTTGAATCTCGCTAATTACTTTCCAGTTTTACTCTTCATCCTAGTAGGTATTGGGGTTGGTTTAGTCCCTATGTTCCTCGGGAAAATTTTGGCTCCCTCAAAGCCTGATGCTGAAAAACTCTCTCCATATGAGTGCGGTTTTGAGGCTTTTGAAGATGCGCGCATGAAGTTTGACGTGCGCTACTATTTAATCGCCATTCTCTTCATCTTATTTGATCTAGAAACTGCATTCCTGTTTCCGTGGGGTGTGGTTTTGCGTGATATTGGCTGGTTTGGCTACGCCTCCATGGTGATTTTCCTCTTGGAATTCATTGTGGGATTCGTTTATATCTGGAAAAAGGGCGCTCTCAACTGGGAGTGATAGATATGGCACTAGAAGGCGTACTTAAAGAGGGATTCATCACTACTACGGCTGACCAGTTGATTAACTGGACCCGTAATGGATCGTTATGGCCCATGACCTTTGGTTTGGCCTGTTGCGCAGTAGAAATGATGCACGCTGGCGCGTCCCGTTACGACTTGGATCGATTTGGCGTTGTTTTTCGCCCATCTCCACGCCAATCTGACCTCATGATTGTTGCCGGCACACTCACTAATAAGATGGCTCCTGCATTACGTAAGGTATATGACCAAATGCCAGAACCGCGTTGGGTTCTCTCGATGGGCTCTTGCGCTAATGGTGGAGGTTATTACCATAACTCCTATTCAGTAGTTCGAGGTTGCGATCGCATTGTGCCGGTAGATATTTATGTCCCTGGCTGTCCTCCAACTGCAGAAGCCTTGATCTATGGGATTATCCAATTGCAATCTAAGATCGCTCGCACTAGCACTATTGCGCGGAAGGCTTAAAAGATGTCAGATCGATTAAACCAATTAGTAGCTAACTTAGAAAAAGTTCTTGGCAAGCGTGTCCAGTCAATTGAACTTGCTTTAGGTGAAGTTACTGTAGTAGTAAATGCTGATACTTATTTTGAATCAGCAATGTTCATGCGTGATGATCCACTTCTGGCATTTGAGCAATTAATTGATTTATGTGGCGTAGATTATTTGGATCTCAATGAGGGATCTTGGAGTGGTAAACGCTTTGCAGCTGTTAGCCATTTACTATCTCTTAAGCATAACTGGCGCTTGCGTGTCCGTGTTTTTGCTCCGGATGATAGTTATCCTGTTGTTGCTTCCGTTACTCCTGTTTGGAATAGTGCAAACTGGTTTGAGCGTGAAGCGTTTGACCTCTACGGCATCTTGTTTGATGGCCATGAGGACTTACGGCGCATCTTGACCGACTATGGATTTATTGGGCATCCGTTTAGAAAAGATTTCCCAATTGCTGGCAATGTCGAAATGATTTACGACCCAGAATTAAAGCGTGTGATGTATCAGCCTGTAACGATCGAGCCGCGTGAGATTACGCCACGAATCGTGCGTGAAGAGCAGTACGGAGATCCGGTTTAAGTCATGGCAAAAATTAAGAACTACACCCTCAATTTCGGACCTCAACATCCTGCGGCACACGGTGTATTGCGGATGGTGTTGGAGTTAGACGGCGAAGTCATTCAGCGCGCCGACCCCCATATTGGCTTATTGCATCGCGCTACAGAGAAATTGGCGGAAACGCGTACTTGGATTCAAAACGTTCCTTATATGGATCGCTTGGATTATGTGTCCATGATGTCCAATGAGCACGCTTATGTTTTAGCTATTGAAAAATTATTGCAGGTGGATGTTCCATTGCGTGCGCAATACATTCGCGTGATGTTTGATGAGTTAACTCGTTTGCTAAATCACCTGCTGTGGATTGGTTGTCATGGTTTGGACGTTGGCGCTATGGCGGTGTTCTTGTATGCCTTCCGCGATCGTGAAGATATTTTTGATATGTATGAAGCGGTATCTGGTGCGCGTATGCATGCTGCGTACTATCGTCCAGGCGGCGTATATCGTGATTTACCAGATCAAATGGCTCAGTACACTAAGAACAAGATTCGCAGTGCATCCGCCATTAAGCGTTTGAATGAAAATCGCAGCGGCACATTGCTTGACTTCATTGATGATTTCACAGGCCGTTTCGATGCAAACGTTGATGAATATTGCAATCTCTTAACGGATAACCGTATTTGGAAGCAGCGCTTGGTAGGCATTGGTGTAGTTTCACCAGAGCGTGCATTGCAACTTGGATTTACTGGCCCAATGTTGCGTGGCTCAGGTATTGAGTGGGATTTGCGTAAGAAGCAACCATACGAAACTTATGACAAGTTAGAGTTTGATATTCCAGTGGGTGTAAATGGCGACTCTTATGATCGATACCTCATTCGTATGGAAGAAATGCGTCAATCTAACCGCATCATTAAGCAATGCGTAGCTTGGTTAAAAGCAAATGATGGTCCAGTGATGAGCGATAACCACAAAGTGGCTCCGCCAAAACGCGTGGACATGAAGTCCAACATGGAAGAGTTGATTCACCACTTCAAACTCTTTACCGAAGGTATGCACGTTCCTAATGGAGAGGCATACTCAGCTATTGAGCATCCAAAAGGTGAGTTTGGTATCTATCTGATTTCTGATGGCGCGAATAAGCCATATCGCATGAAGATTCGTGCGCCTGGGTTTGTGCATCTTTCCGCAATGGATGAGATGGCTCGTGGTCACATGTTGGCTGATGCGGTAACCATTATTGGTACCCAAGATATTGTGTTTGGGGAGATTGACCGCTAACCCAGCGGGCCAAGGATTATTTAATGACAACTACTCTTCAACTATCCGATAAAACGCTGGCAGATATTGCCCGCAATATCGCTAAATATCCAGCAGAGCAAAAGCAGTCTGCTGTGATGGCTTCTTTAATTGCAGTTCAAACTGAGTTAGGTTGGGTATCACCCGAGGTGATTGAAACCGTTGCACAGATTCTGGAAATGCCAACGATTGCTGTTGAGGAAGTTGCTACTTTCTACAACATGTACAACACCAAGCCAATTGGTAAATATAAATTAGTGATTTGCACCAATTTGCCTTGTCAGTTGACTCACGGAGAAACGGCTGCAACATATCTAAAAGAAACCCTAGGAATTGGTTTTAATGAAACGACTCCTTGTGGGACATTCACCCTCAAAGAAGGTGAATGCATGGGCGCCTGCGGTGACTCACCTGTGATGTTAGTGAATGACAAGCGCATGTGTAGTTTCATGAGCAAAGAAAAGATCGATGCACTTCTGAATGAACTCCGTGCAGAAGGGAAATCATCATGACCAGTTTGCACGATCGTCATATCAAACCTTTAATCCTTGCTGGATTAAATGGTGACAACTGGCGCTTAAAAGATTATGAAAGCCGTGGTGGATATCAGCAGTTACGTCGCCTTATTAACGATAAGGTTGCTCCTGATGCCATCATCGCCGAATTAAAAGCTTCGTCATTGCGTGGTCGTGGTGGCGCGGGCTTCCCAACAGGTTTGAAGTGGAGCTTTATGCCACGACAATTCCCAGGTCAAAAATATTTGGTATGCAATAGCGACGAAGGTGAGCCTGGTACATTTAAAGACCGAGACATCATGCGTTACAACCCTCATGCATTAATTGAGGGCATGATTATTGGTGCATACACGATGGGCATCACGGTTGGATACAACTATATCCACGGTGAGATTTGGGAGGTGTATTCACGTTTTGAAGAAGCTCTCGAAGAAGCTCGAGCTGCTGGGTATTTGGGTGACAAGATTTTAGGAAGCGATTTCTCCTTCCAATTGCATGCTTCTCCAGGTTGGGGTGCTTATATTTGTGGTGAAGAAACGGCTTTGCTTGAGTCTTTAGAGGGTAAAAAAGGTCAGCCACGCTTTAAGCCACCATTTCCGGCAAGCTTTGGTTTGTATGGCAAGCCAACGACAATTAACAACACGGAAACATTTGCGGCCGTGCCATTCATTTTGGCTATTGGCGGCTCAGCTTATTTAGAGCTTGGCAAGCCAAATAATGGTGGAACCAAAATTTTCTCCGTATCTGGTGACGTTGTTCATCCAGGCAATTACGAGATTCCTTTGGGTACTCCATTTGCGGAGCTACTAAAACTTGCAGGCGGCATGCGTGACGGCAAAGCATTGAAAGCAGTGATTCCAGGCGGCTCTTCGGCGCCAGTTGTTCCAGGTTCGCAAATGATGGATCTCACTATGGATTACGACAGCATTGCTAAGGCCGGCTCGATGTTGGGTTCTGGTGCAGTGATTGTTATGAACGATACACGCTGTATGGTTCGCGCATTAGAGCGTCTTTCTTACTTCTACCACGAAGAGTCTTGCGGTCAATGCACACCATGCCGTGAAGGTACTGGCTGGTTATACAGAATTGTCCATCGCATTGAAAATGGTCAAGGACGCCTAGAAGATTTAGATTTGCTTAATGATGTAGCTGCCAATATTCAAGGTCGCACAATTTGCGCTCTTGGTGATGCTGCTGCAATGCCGGTTCGTGGCATGTTAAAGCATTACATGGATGAATTTGCGTATCACGTAGAACATAAGCGCTGCTTAGATTCTGCGCAACCTTTATAAAGTTTTAGAGCACGGGACATCTTAAAGTGAGTATGGTTGAAATCGAATTAGATGGTAAGACAGTAGAAGTTCCGCAAGGTTCGATGGTGATGCACGCCGCGAACAAGCTCGGCACCTACGTACCTCACTTCTGTTATCACAAGAAGTTATCTATTGCTGCTAACTGCCGCATGTGCTTAGTGGAAGTAGAGAAGGCTCCAAAGCCATTGCCTGCTTGTGCTACTCCAGTGACTCAGGGTATGAAGGTGTTTACTCATTCAGCTAGGGCCATCGAAGCACAACGCTCCGTAATGGAGTTTTTGCTCATCAATCATCCATTGGATTGCCCAATTTGCGATCAAGGTGGCGAGTGCCAATTACAAGACTTAGCGGTTGGATACGGTAAATCGAATTCTCGTTACGACGAAGAGAAGCGCGTTGTATTCCACAAGAATGTTGGCCCATTAATCTCCATGCAGGAGATGACCCGCTGTATCCATTGCACACGTTGCGTACGCTTCGGTCAAGAAGTTGCTGGTGTAATGGAATTGGGCATGATTAATCGTGGCGAGCATTCTGAAATTACAACCTTTGTTGGACAAACAGTCGATTCAGAGCTTTCTGGAAATATGATTGACTTGTGCCCAGTTGGCGCATTGACTAGCAAGCCATTCCGTTATGGTGCCCGCACTTGGGAAATGGGTCGTAAGCGCTCTGTAAGTCCGCATGACAGCTTGGGTGCAAATACCACAGTACAAACTAAAGCCAATAAAGTATTGCGTGTTGTAGCTTTAGAAAATGAAGCCATTAATGAATGCTGGATTAGCGATCGTGATCGTTTTTCTTATATCGGCTTGAATAGTGATGACCGTATTACTACTCCAATGGTCAAGCAGGGTGGTCAGTGGTTGGAAACTGATTGGCAATCTGCCTTAGATTATGTGGCACATTCACTGAAAACTATTGCTGCGGAAAGCGGACCAGAAGCTATTGGTGCTTTAGCCCATCCAATTTCCAGCACAGAAGAGTTGCATCTTCTGCAAAAGATGATTCGTGGCTTAGGCTCCAATCAAGTTGAAACCCGTTTACGTCAAACAGATGTTAAAGGTGCATCAAAAGCGCCTTGGCTCGGTATGACTATTGGCAAATTGAGTGAACTTGATCGCCTATTAGTAATCGGCAGCTTCCTTCGTAAAGAGCAGCCTATTATTGCGGCCCGTTTACGCACTGCTGCAAAGCGTGGTTTGCAAGTTCTGCGTATTGATGCGGGTGGTGATGATTGGCTTATTTCTACAAAAGGAATTTCTGCCGCGCCAAGCGCATGGCTGAATGCATTGAGCGAAGTTGCTTTGGCAGTTGCTAAAGCAAAGTCTATTGCAGCACCAGCTGGCACATTTAATTTACCTATCACTCCAGCGGCGCAATCAATCGCTGATAGCTTGCTTTCTGGTTCAACCACTTCTGTGTTGCTTGGTTCGGCTGCTATTGCGCATCCACATTCAAGCGATTTGCATGTATTAGCGCAATTCATTGCAGAGCAAACTGGTGCAACCCTCGGCTTTTTACCAGTTGGCGGTAACGCAGTAGGCGCATCACTTGTGAATGCAAACGGAGTTGGCGTTGAATCTGTTTTATCAGGCGATCGTCGTGCGGTGATCTTGATGAATATCGAACCTGATACTGATTTGCCAAACCCTGAGCAAGCTCGTGTTGCCCTCTCTAAGGCAGCTACTGTCATTGCGTTAAGTGCTTATAAGAGCCCTGATTTGTTGGACGTAGCCGATGTGATTCTGCCGATTTCAACCTTTACAGAAACTGTCTCTACATTTATTAATGCTGAAGCAAGGGTGCAAACGATCCAGCCTTCAGTCAAGACATTGGGCGACTCCCGTCCAGCGTGGAAAGTATTGCGTGTATTGGGCGGTCTCCTTGATTTGGATGGATTCTTATTTAACTCGCCAGAAGAAGTTTTGGGTGAAGCAATTTCCGAAAACTATTGCACTCTTTTGAATAATCAATCAACAGTGAACTCTGTTGTGAATGGTAATTTAGCGCCACTCTCAGGATATGAGCGCATAGCTGATGTCAATATTTATGCTGGCGATCAAATTGTGCGCCGTTCATCCGCATTGCAATTAACTCGCGATGCTAAGCGCGGAAATCAAGTGGGCTTAGGTCAAAAGGCATTTGCCGAACTGGGCTTAAATGAGGGCGATGTTGTGCGTGTAAGCCAAGGCGCGCAGTCTGTGGATATGCCTGCAACACTAGAAGTAAATTTAGCGCCAGGTGCAGCGCGAATTTCTGCGGGCACATTGGCTAGTGCGAAATTGGGATCGATGTTCGGTCCTGTAACTGTTGGCAAAGCATAAGGTACGAGATGGATAATTTCTTGAACCTCGTTACTACTCAAGGCGAGGCTATTTTTGGCTTCCTTTGGCCGCTAGTTTGGGCTTTAGTACGGATCGTCATCATCGTATTGCCGATGTTTGGTTGCGTTGCCTATCTAACTCTTTGGGAAAGAAAACTCATTGGTTGGATGCATATTCGTCTTGGGCCTAATCGAGTTGGACCTTTAGGTTTATTGCAGCCGATCGCTGATGCACTCAAACTTTTGATGAAGGAGATTATTTCTCCAGCTAAAGCCAGCATTGTTTTATATTTCATCGCTCCAGTAATGGTGATCGCACCTGCATTTGCTGCTTGGGCCGTTATTCCATTCCAAGCCAAAATGGTATTGGCTGACGTTAATGCCGGCTTGCTTTATGTGATGGCTATCTCATCTATTGGTGTTTACGGAGTAATTCTGGCTGGATGGTCTTCGAATTCCAAATATCCATTCTTGGGCGCTATGCGAGCTTCAGCGCAAATGATTTCCTATGAGATTGCCATGGGCTTTGCACTGGTCACCGTGTTGCTCACTTCCGGCTCTTTAAACCTAAGTACCATCGTTGCCTCACAAGAGCAGGGTTACTTTGCCAGTATTGGTTTGAATTTCCTATCTTGGAACTGGTTGCCATTGCTGCCAATGTTCCTGATTTACTTTATTTCTGGCGTTGCCGAGACTAATCGCCATCCATTTGACGTGGTTGAAGGCGAATCTGAAATTGTTGCTGGCCACATGGTTGAATATTCCGGCATGTCTTTTGCGATGTTCTTCTTGGCTGAATACGCCAATATGATTCTGATCGCCGCACTGGCTTCCACATTGTTCTTAGGCGGCTGGTTACCGATTGTCGATTTACCAATTCTGCGTGACATCCCAGGATTCTTTTGGTTATTTGGTAAAACTTTCTTCTTGCTGTCCTGTGTGATTTGGTTGCGCGCCACATTGCCTCGCTATCGTTACGACCAAATCATGCGGTTGGGGTGGAAAATCTTTATTCCCATCTCAGTATTCTGGGTGGTTGTTATCGGCGCATGGGTTGTTTCTCCATGGAATATTTGGAAATAAGTTGATTGATTATGATTAAGAAAATTTCCCAATTCCTCGATAGCTTGATGCTCAAAGAAATTTTGATGGGTATGTCCATTACTGGGCGCTATCTGTTTAAGCCAAAAATTACTGTTCAGTACCCTGAAGAGAAGACTCCATTGTCGAATCGCTTCCGTGGTTTGCATGCTTTGCGCCGATATGAAAATGGTGAAGAGCGTTGTATCGGCTGTAAACTGTGTGAAGCAGTTTGTCCTGCTTATGCCATTACGATTGAAACTGCAGAGCGCGATGATGGTACTCGTCGTACAACGCGCTATGACATCGATTTAACTAAATGTATTTTCTGCGGCTTTTGCGAAGAAGCATGTCCAGTCGATGCCATTGTTGAAACCAATATCTTTGAATATTTTGGCGATAAGCGTGGTGATTTGTATTTCACTAAAGAGATGCTTTTGGCTGTTGGTGATAAGTACGAAAATGAAATCGCTGCTAACCGCGTTACTGACGCACCATATCGTTAATCGAATAGAGCCCAAATAAAATGACATTCGATCCATCCACATTATTTGCTGTCTTTTTCTACGGTTTCGCAGGCCTTTTGGTGATCTCTGCCATTCGTGTGATCACAGCTAAAAATCCAATTCATGCCACCTTGTTTTTGGTGCTCTCATTCTTTTGCGCTTCAGGTCTTTGGATGTTACTCAAGGCAGAGTTTTTAAGCTTAGCGCTGATCCTAGTTTATGTTGGCGCGGTAATGGTGTTATTCCTCTTCGTGGTGATGATGTTAGATCTAGATCTCGAACACTTGCGTCGTGATTTCAAAAAATTCTTACCAGTTGCTTTTCTAATGGGCGCAATCATTGTTTTAGAGTTATCCATTGTGATTATTCGTAGCTTCATTGGCACTAATGTACCCGTGCAACCCATGCCTGAAGAGGCGATGGCCAACAATACTCAAGCCTTAGGGATGCTAATTTTTGTTGATTATGTGTATGCATTTGAAGTGGCTGGTGTCATTTTGTTGGTTGCCATTATTGCTGCGGTTGCCTTAACCCTGCGTAATCGTAAGGATGCGAAGTCACAAAATATTCATGAACAAGTGAATGTGCTTGTCGCTGATCGTTGGAGAATGGTCAAGATGGACACAGATATGGCTGCAAAACAAGATTCTAGAGGAGAGAAGAAATGACTATTACTCTCGCTCATTATTTAGTGCTCGGTGCCATTTTGTTTGCTACCAGCGTTATTGGTATTTTCCTAAACCGTAAGAATGTCATCGTATTGCTTATGGCAATTGAATTAATGCTTCTCTCGGTAAACATGAATTTTGTTGCCTTCTCACATTATTTAGGTGATATGGCAGGTCAAGTATTCGTATTCTTTATTTTGACTGTGGCAGCTGCTGAAGCGGCTATCGGCTTGGCAATCTTGGTAGTTCTCTTCCGCAAGGTAGATACCATTAATGCCGATGATCTTGACCACCTAAAAGGCTAGTCATGCAATTGACCTTAAACATTCCTATTCTCTGCGCAATTCCACTGGCGCCATTGGTTGGATCTATCATTGCCGGCTTTTTTGGCACTAAGTTAGGTGGCAATCGTATCGGTCATGGTGCGAGTCAATTTGTCACTATCTTAGGCGTCACAATTGCTTTCGTCCTTTCTTGTAATGTATTAGTACAAGTAATGGACGGTTTTTATTTCAATGGTACTGTTTACCATTGGATGCAGCTGGGCGAACTTAATTTAGATATTGGTTTCCTGATTGATCCGCTGACTGCCACGATGATGTGCGTAGTCACCTTTGTATCTCTCATGGTTCATATTTACACCATTGGTTACATGCATGGTGAAGAGGGTTACAACCGCTTTTTCTCATACATCTCTTTGTTTACCTTTGCGATGTTGATGTTGGTCATGAGTAACAACCTCTTGCAATTATTCTTCGGTTGGGAGGCGGTAGGCGTTGTTTCTTATTTACTGATCGGCTTCTATTTTGAGCGTCAATCAGCTGTGTTTGCCAATATGAAAGCCTTCTTGGTTAATCGTGTTGGTGACTTTGGATTTATTCTGGGTATCGGCATTCTGCTTGCAAGTACTGGATCCATGCAGTACGACGTGATTTTTTCTCAAAATGCTGCTTTAGCAGCGCAAACATTACCAGGCACTAGTTGGAATCTAATGACCGTGGCTTGCATTTGCCTCTTTATCGGCGCAATGGGTAAGTCTGCACAATTTCCTTTGCATGTTTGGTTGCCTGATTCTATGGAAGGCCCAACACCGATTTCAGCATTAATTCACGCTGCAACCATGGTTACAGCTGGCATCTTTATGGTGTCTCGTATGTCACCATTGTTTGAACTTTCAGACACTGCCTTGAGCTTTATCTTGATCATTGGCTCGATTACGGCGCTTTTCATGGGCTTTTTAGGTATCGTACAAAACGATATCAAGCGAGTGGTTGCGTATTCCACTTTGTCTCAGTTGGGTTATATGACGATAGCTCTGGGCGTATCTGCTTATCCAGTAGCCATCTTCCATTTAATGACGCACGCATTCTTTAAAGCATTGCTATTCCTTGCTGCAGGTAGCGTCATTTTGGGAATGCACCACGAGCAGGATATGCGCAAAATGGGCGGCCTTTGGAAGTACATGCCAATTACTTGCCTAATGATGTTGCTCGGTAACTTGGCACTGATCGGAACACCATTTTTCTCTGGCTTCTACTCCAAAGACTCTATTATTGAGGCGGTTGCTGCTAGCCACATTACTGGCTCGGGATTTGCCTACTTTGCAGTTATGGCTAGCGTATTTGTCACTGCTTTGTATTCATTCCGTTTGTATTTCTATGTATTCCACGGTAAAGCGCGTTGGGGTCATACTGATGCTCATGCGCACAGTCATCATGAGCATGCGGAGCAGGGGGATGATCATGCCCATCATGGCTTAGCTCCGGGTCAAAAACCGCATGAGTCACCATTTGTTGTGACGCTACCTTTGATTCTCTTGGCTATTCCATCTGTAATCATTGGTTTTTATACAATTTCACCTTTATTGTTTGGCACCTTCTTCGGTGATTCCATCTTTATTGATTTAGCACGCCACCCAGTGATGAAAGAACTTGAAGATGAATTCAATGGTCCAATTGCTATGGCAATCCATGCATTTACTTCACCGGTATTGCTATTGGTAGTGCTGGGTGTTTTGACGGCCGCAATCGGTTACTTATGGGCGCCAAAATTACCTGCAAAAGTTGCAGAAACCTTTGCGCCAATCAAAAAATTGTTTGATAACAAATACTATCTAGATGAATTCAATCAGGCTGTCTTTGCTAAAGGCCTCATTTGGATCGGTAGCATCTTATGGCACCGTGGTGATCAGAAGGTGATTGATGGTTTCTTTGTTAATGGTAGTGCGCATGCAGTAGGGCGCTTTGCCGGTGTGATTCGCCATTTGCAATCCGGTTATCTTTATCACTATGCCTTTGCAATGATTGCAGGCCTAGCGGTATTGTTAGCTTGGGTTTTGTACGCTTACCTGCCTTTTGTTCGATAGGCCTTTGTTACTTAAGTAGCCACTATGACTCTTTCTTACGCCATCTGGACCCCGATTGTTTTTGGACTCATTATTTTGTTTTATGGGTCTGAGAAGCCTTCTGCTGGAGTTCGCTGGTTAGCGCTCATCGGCGCTGTAATCGGCTTTATTGCAACGCTTCCATTGGTGATCAAATTCGATATTGCTAATCCTGGAATGCAGTTTGTAGAAAAAATGAGCTGGATTCCACGCTACGACATCAACTATCACCTTGGTATTGATGGAATCTCAGTTTGGTTTATCGTTCTTACTGCTTTCATCAACATCATTGTGGTGATTTCTGCATGGGAAGTGATTCAAACTAAAGTTTCACAATATATGGCCTCATTCATGATCCTGTCTGGATTAATGATTGGTGTGTTTTCTGCATTAGACGCATTGCTGTTTTATGTATTTTTTGAAGCAACCTTGATTCCGATGTACATCATCATTGGTGTTTGGGGTGGCCATAATCGTATCTATGCCGCGTTTAAATTCTTCTTGTACACCTTGCTTGGCTCACTGCTGACTCTGGTTGCCATGCTTTACCTCTACAGCGTAACCAATACCTTCGATATATTGGCTTGGCAAAATGCTCGTTTAGATATTGTTGAGCAAATTTTGTTGTTTGTGGCCTTCTTCATGGCTTTTGCTGTGAAAGTTCCAATGTGGCCATTACATACTTGGTTGCCTGACGTTCACGTTGAAGCGCCAACTGGTGGCTCCGTAGTATTGGCGGCGATTATGTTGAAACTTGGCGCTTATGGTTTCTTGCGTTTTTCATTACCGATTGCTCCAGATGCAAGCCAGTATTTAGGACCATTTGTAATCTTCTTATCTTTAGTTGCAGTGATCTACGTTGGCGCGGTTGCCTTAGTTCAAAAGGATATGAAAAAGCTGGTTGCTTATTCATCCGTTGCGCATATGGGTTTTGTGACTCTCGGTTTCTTCCTCTTTAGCCCGCTGGGTATTGAGGGCGGTATTGTGCAAATGATTTCACACGGTTTTGTTGCTGGCGCAATGTTCTTGGCAATTGGCGTTTTATATGATCGTATGCATACCCGCCAAATTGCCGATTACGGAGGGGTGGTTCACCGCATGCCAGCCTTTACCGCCTTTGCAGTTCTGATGGCAATGGCTAACTGCGGTTTACCTGCAACCTCAGGATTTGTGGGCGAGTTCATGGTGATTTTGGCTGCAGTCGATTACGATTTCTGGATTGGGGTCTTGGCAGCAACAGCGCTGATTCTTGGCGCGGCTTATTCCTTGTGGATGGTTAAACGCGTATTCTTTGGCGCCGTTACAAATAAACACGTTGAGGATCTTGAAGATATCAATTGCCGTGAATATTTCATGATGGCAGTGTTAACTATCTGCGTAATTGGAATGGGCGTATATCCAAAACCATTTACTGACATCATTCATCCAGCCGTGATTAATCTGCTACAGCATGTTGCTGTTAGCAAACTCTGAGTAAAAGCAAATGCAAGCATTCGACCTATACGCCATCCTGCCGGAACTCGTTTTACTCGTAGCGACTTGTCTATTACTTGTCGCCAGTGTTTATGTCCGTGAAAAAGTTCCATCAACTCCTGGTATTGAGCAAGATATCTTTCATACGCCGCGTGGAGTTGGTTTTGTTTATTTCTTTACCATTATTCTGCTGGTCTATTTAATCGCTGCTTTTATCGGACGCATGGGAGATGTATCGCTAGTGGCTATGAATGGCTTATTCCAGTCAGATCCATTAGCAAACTTACTCAAGGCTTGTTCTTGTGGCGCTGTCTTGGTGAGCTTAATTTATTCCAAACAATATTTGACGGATCGCGCATTGTTCCGTCCAGACTTTATTGTTCTCGCATTACTTGCTTTACTTGGTCAATTTGTATTAATTTCTGGTGCAAATCTCTTAACTCTGTACCTCGGTTTGGAATTAATGGCATTGCCAACCTATGCATTAGTTGCAATGCGACACAACAGCGAGAAGAGTGTCGAAGCGGGGATAAAGTATTTCATCCTCGGGGCTTTAGCTTCTGGATTCTTGCTCTACGGCATGTCTATGCTTTATGGCGTTACTGGCTCCTTAGATCTAATTGAGATTTTCAAGACGGTTGCTGATCCACGTGTCAATCATTTGGTAATGGCTTTTGGTCTAGTATTTATTGTTGCTGGATTAGCCTTTAAGTTGGGTGTTGTGCCTTTTCATATGTGGGTACCTGACGTTTACCAAGGCGCACCGACCGCAGTCACTTTGATGATTGCTGCTGCTCCTAAATTAGCTGCCTTTGCGTTGCTATTCCGTTTATTGGTAAATACTTTATTGCCACTGATGGGCGACTGGCAGCCAATGTTGGTATTACTTGCATTGTTATCATTAATCGTTGGAAACGTTACGGCAATTGCTCAAACAAATGTTAAACGTATGTTGGCATATTCAGCGATTGCGCAAATGGGCTTTGTTCTGCTGGGTATGTTGTCAGTGTTTGATGATCATGCATTTAGCGCTTCCATGTTCTATGCAATCACCTATGTGTTGACCACATTAGGCACTTTCGGTTTACTAATGGCACTTTCTCGCAAAGGCTATGACTGCGAAACTTTAGACGGCCTTAAAGGATTGAATAAGAAGCACCCATGGTTTGCCTTTATTGGTCTCGTAATGATGTTTTCTTTGGCCGGCATTCCTCCCACAGTTGGCTTTGCAGCAAAATTGGGTGTATTAGAGGCTTTGGTGGATGCGGAGCATACCTTTTTGGCGATTATTGCGGTGATGGCTTCTTTGATCGGCGCTTTTTATTATTTGCGCGTAGTCAAAGTCATGTATTTTGATGAACCTGAACATGAGATCACAGTATCTGGATCTGGATTCGCTAAAGGCATTTTGGGTTTAAACGGCATCCTGGTTTTAGTAATCGGAATGGTTCCCGCGGGGCTAATGAGTCTATGTTTGGATGCAATGCGTCGCACCTTATTAGGCTCTTAAAAATTCTGCTTACTTAAATAATGGCTCCCTTGTGGAGCCATTATTGTTTTTAAAAACACCAATGACATCTATTTTTTGTATGATTGGATGGTACTCATTCGTTTAAGGCTTTCCTAATGACTGAAAAATCATTCCAAGACTTGCCCGCTGGTGATCAACATCTTCAAGAAGATCGCATCTCGGGTGAAGATATCTACGATGGTATTTTCTTGAATATGAAGCGAGATAAAGTTTCATTACCTGATGGCGGGGAGGCAATCCGCGAATATTTAACCCATCCAGGTGCAGTTGCAATTCTGGCAATCTTGGGAGATGGTAGGATTCTATTAGAGCGTCAATACCGCTATCCCATTGCAAGGACGTGTATTGAGATTCCAGCAGGAAAATTAGATCCAAAGGAGGATCACTTGGTTTGCGCACGGCGCGAACTTGAAGAGGAAACCGGTTACACCGCTAAAAAATGGAGTTACATTCGTCGTATTCACCCAGTGATCTCGTATTCAACGGAATTTATTGATATTTATTTAGCAGAGGATTTAATCCCCGGCAAGAGCCATCTAGATGAGGAAGAATTTCTAGATGTATTTGCTGCGCCGTTAGAGCAACTGATAGCTTGGGTAGAGGAGGGTGCGATTACAGACGTTAAAACAACGATTTCTGCATATTGGCTTGAACGCTACCGCCGTGGTTTAGTTAAACCAACACCGATTCCCTAAGAAAACCCAATCCCTATTAAAATGGACATATTGAATTTAATATCTTAGCCCCAATATATAGTGTATGAAAGTTTATAACCTAGCTTGTCCTTTAGATCATCGCTTTGAGGGATGGTTTGCGTCTGAGCAAGATTATCTTGCCCAGCAAGACAAGGGTATCCTAGCCTGCCCGTTATGCGATAGCGCTGAAATTACTCGCATGCCTTCAGCACCGCATATTGCAAAATCTGGGTCAAGTAAAGACATTCCATCTTCCACTGAGTTAACTATTTCCAAAGGCCAAGCTGGTAATTTAAGTGGTGAGGTAGTGGCTTTAACGGGCGGTGACCATTCTCACTTGGAAGCACAAGTTCAGGCAGCTTTTTTAAAGGGAATGCGTGATTTAATGTCCCGCTCTGAGGATGTAGGAAATACATTTGCTGAAGAAGCTAGAAGGATCCATTACAAGGAGTCGCCTGAGCGAAGTATCCGTGGTCAAACTACTCTTGATGAAGCCGAAGCTTTGCGTGATGAGGGAATCGAAGTTATGGCAGTGCCTTTGATGCCCTCACTTAAAAATACTTTGCAGTAATGATTTAATCCTAAGATCTCTCTTACTTGATACATATTCTTATTGCACTAAAGTCTTTTGCCTGATCTTTTATGAAAAAACTGAAACTGAGTTCAGTTGGAAGAATCATATTAGTAACTTTAATATGTATTACGCTAGTTTGGTCTTTTTATTTATATGAGCAAATTAAAAATAAAGATAATGCTCTTAGTAGGGCTAAACTCAGGACGCAATCAGAAGCTCAGATTTTCTCAGAATTTTCTATCTCCTCGATAAAACGTATAGATGAGTTGCTTTTAGATATTCAATCGCGTTGGAATGGTGATCAACAGTCTTTTTCTGCATACATTGATTTCAAGAAAGAGCTAATTAAAGACATTGCATTTCAGGTAGCGGTGATTGATAAACAAGGTTTATTGACTTACTCAAATTTAGCGACCACGCCATTAAAGGTCGATCTCTCTTCTCGAGAACACTTCAAGATTCATAGCGATAACCCAACGCAGAACCAACTTTTTATAAGCCGACCTTTGGTAGGAAAAGTTTCGGGAAAATGGTCAATTCAGTTTACTAGGCCTATTTTTCGAGACGGCAAATTTGCGGGTGTAATTGTTATTTCAATCGACCCCTCATATTTTGGATTTTTTGGGAAAAGTTTGGCGAGTGAGAAAGATACAGTGCTTGCTATTTTTCGTGATACTGGTGAGCGGATGGCAAGATTTCCAGTGGTTGAATCAAGCTATGGACAGATTTTAAAAGATTTACCATCGCTCAAGCCAGGAGCAACTCTTATAGGAAATTTTGAATTTACCTCGTCTTTTGATGGGGTTGACCGGATATACGGATATTCAAGGGATCCCAATTATGGGTTAACTTTTATAGCGGGTGAGAGCAAAAGTTTAATTCTTGCTCCTGTAGCAGAGCTGGCTAAAAATATGCTCCTTTTTTGTAGTTTTGCCACCGTATTAATTTGTATTTTCTCTTACCTTTTTTATAAGGCCTCCCTACAGAGGCAGCAAAGCTTAGAAGCCATTCAACTTGCTTCATTAGTATATAAAAATAGTAGTGAAGCAATGGCAGTTACAGATTCATTAGGGTCTGTCATCAACATTAATCCTGCCTTTACTGAATTAACTTTTTACACACTTAAAGATGTCCTTGGGAAAAATCTTAAGATCTTAAAGTCTGGAGAATATGACGATGAATTTTGGCAATCATTTTGGAGTGAGCTAAATTCCACAGGAAAGTGGCGTGGTGAATTGAGAAATCGTCGAAAAAATGGCGGTCTCTTTTATAGTGAGTTAACAATTGACACCATTTCAATGGCTGATTCTAATAAAACCTATAGAGTGGCTTTATTTCGTGATGTTACTGAAATGAAGAGAAATGCCAGGAAGATTTGGCAACAGGCCAATTATGATTTATTAACAGGACTTCCAAACCGTCATTTTTTCCTGGATAAGTTATATAAAGAGTTAAAACACTCGCGGCAAGATCAATTATTGACGGCTTTGTTGTTTATCGATCTCGATCATTTTAAAGAAATTAATGACAATCTTGGTCATGCAGAGGGAGATACTCTTTTAAAGATAGCTGCTAATCGACTGCTTGGCTGTGTTCGTGAATTTGATGTTGTAGCCCGTATGGGGGGTGATGAATTTACTATTATCTTGAGGCAGATTCGAGACTTGGAGGATATTGAAAAAATTGCGCAGAAAATTATAGAGAGCCTTGGTCAGCCCTTTGTCCTAAGTGGTGCGCAGCATTATGTGACTCCCAGCATCGGGATTGCAGTTTCGCCAGATGATACTAAAGATCCTGAAGCCCTCATTAAATACGCGGATCAGGCTATGTATGTTTCCAAGAATACAGGGCGAAATACCTTTACATTTTTTGCAAGTTCAATGCAACAGTTTAAACATGAACGGATGCGATTAACCAACGACTTCCGAAATGCCATAGAGCATAATGAATTCCAAGTTTATTATCAGCCGATATTTGATCTTCAGACTGGCAGAATATCTAAAGCTGAAGCATTGGTAAGGTGGGTCCATCCTGATAGAGGCATTATCCTTCCTGATGAATTTATTGGCGTTGCTGAAGAGTTAGGGTTGGTTGAAAAAATAAGCTCAATTGTTCTCTCGGAAGTGCTTTTGAGGCTTAAAGAGTGGGAATTTATCCTGCCTCCTAATTTTCAAATTTGCATTAATCGCTCAGCCAGTGAATTTAAGATAAAGAATTCTCCTGCCAAAGAATGGGCGGATGGCCTGATTCAGCTTGGACTCAGAAAAAATAGTTTGGTTTTAGAGATAACTGAAGGCGCATTGATGGATCATGATGCCGATGTCATGAGTTTACTTACTGAGTTCAGCGATGCAGAGATTCCAATTGCCCTTGATGATTTTGGGACTGGATATTCATCCTTATCCTATTTAATGCACTTCCCAGTTGACTTTCTTAAGATTGATAAATCATTTATCCATAATTTAACTACCTCAACTGCTGACCCAGCAATATGCGAGGCAATCATCTTTATGGCTCATCGCTTAGGAATTAAGGTGATTGCGGAGGGCGTGGAAGATCAACTTCAAATTGATCTCCTTGTAGCTGCTGGATGTGATTTAGCCCAAGGATTTTATTATTCTCAGCCGTTAATTTCTCAAGAATTCTTGCACTTAATAGAAAATACACAATAAACACTAGTTTTACTGGAACTTCAATCAGTCTTATGGGGTTCGAATTCTTTTTAAACGGTAAACCTACTAGCTTGTGTCAGCCAAACCAGTGTTCATCGCACATTTACAAGAATAGGACTTAAATTCTGTAAGAACCTGATGTCTACCGAGATTTTTCGCAAAAAATACCGCCCTAGGTTTGAGCGGCGGCATTTTAGATTGCGCTAAATTACTTCGAGGTTGGCATTACAAACTCAGCGCCTTTAGCAATGCTCTCGGGCCAGCGTTGCATCACACTCTTTTGTTTAGTGTAAAAGCGTACTCCTTCTTTGCCATAGGCATGCATATCGCCAAAGAGGGATTTTTTCCAGCCACCAAAGCCATGCCAAGCCATCGGCACAGGAATTGGAACATTAATGCCAACCATGCCTACTTGCACTCGGCGCGCAAACTCTCGGGCGATATTGCCATCACTTGTAAAGCAGGCTACGCCATTACCAAACTCACAGGAATTGACGAGGTTTAAAGCATCTGTAAAGTTGGCCACTCGCAGACAGGAGAGAACAGGTCCGAAGATTTCTTCTAAATAGATTTTCATATCAGGGGTCACGCCATCAAAAAGAGTGCCCCCCAAGAAGAAGCCATTTTCAGAGCCAGGTACCTTTAAGCCACGACCGTCAACCAAAAGCTTGGCGCCAGAAGCTACACCACTATCAATGTAGCTTGTAATGCGCTCTAATGCTGCTTTAGTCACAATGGGGCCCATCTCAGCATCTAGTTCCATACCATTTTTGACTTTAAGGGTCTTGGTACGCTCAATTAGTTTAGGCATGATTTTCTCAGCCACATCACCCACTAAAACTGCTACGGAGATCGCCATACAGCGCTCGCCAGCAGAGCCATATGCCGCTCCAACTAATGCATCAATGGCTTTATCAATATCTGCATCTGGCATGATGACCATGTGGTTTTTAGCTCCGCCCAATGCCTGAGAACGCTTGCCAAAGTGAGCACAGCGCTCATAGATGTAATTGGCAATCGGGGTTGAGCCAACAAAGCTCACTGCTTTCACATCGGGGTTCTCAATTAAGGCATCTACAGCTTCTTTATCGCCTTGCACCACATTAAAGACGCCGTCAGGTAGCCCCGCTTCTTTTAAAAGTTTGGCCATGAAGAGGGATGCCGAAGGGTCGGTAGGGCTCGGTTTAAGAATAAAGGTATTGCCGCATGCTATAGCCATTGGAAACATCCACATGGGTACCATCACAGGAAAGTTAAATGGGGTGATGCCTGCAACAACCCCTAAAGGCTGGCGCATGACCCAGTTGTCAATATCAGTGGATACTTGTTCGGTATATTCGCCCTTAAGGAGCTCTGGGATCCCGGTCGCAAACTCCACAATCTCAATTCCACGAGTCACTTCGCCTTGGGCATCGGTAAATACTTTGCCATGCTCAGCCGTAATCATGGCAGCCAATTCATCGCGATTGGCGTTCAAGAGTTCTAAGTACTTAAACAGGATACGCGCACGTCGCAAAGGGCTAGTTTGGCTCCAGCTGACAAAAGCCTTTTGAGCAACGGTTACCGCGCCATCGACTTCAGCTTTGCTAGCTAAAGCTACGCGTCGGGCAACAGAGCCAACAGTAGGGTTGTAAACATCAGCAAAGCGTCCATCTTTAGGGTGAATTAGGCTGCCGCCAACAAAGTGGCCAACATCTGCGCTGGAATCAAAGGCTTGAGGTGCGGTCATAAGGTCTTTTAGTAAGTTATTTGTATGGATTTTATTAAATGAAGCCGTTTGACCAGTTGGTCTGCACGTCTACACTGTCTCGTATATTCTGCTTTTTAAGTATTCTATCGCTTTCAAGCGTTTTTGTATTTTTTAACCCTATTTTTAGCATTTTAAGGTGCCCCATGAGTCTTCTGTTTTCAAGTTATACCCTGCATTCACCACGTGGCTCATTGGAGCTTGCCAATCGCATTGTAGTTGCCCCAATGTGCCAATACTCAGCAATTAACGGGGAAGCAAGTGATTGGCATTTAATGCACTGGGGGAACTTACTGAATAGTGGCGCAGCTTTATTTATTATTGAGGCAACTGGCGTTACGTCTGACGGTCGCATTACTCCAGCTTGTTTGGGTCTATGGGATGATCGCACTGAAGCCGCTTTAAAAGATAAATTAAGTCGCGCTCGAAAACTAGCCCCCGCGACCCCGGTATTCATTCAATTGGCTCATGCTGGAAGAAAGGCATCCAGTGCTACCCCTTGGGATGGTGGTCAACTGCTGCCAGTGGATCAAGGGGGTTGGGAGACTTTGGCGCCTTCGGCGATTCCTCAATTGGAAGGGGAGAGATTGCCACATGAATTATCTAAAACACAGCTTAAAGAGCTCGTGGATGCCTTCGTAGTAGCTGCTCATCGTGCCGATCGCATTGGCATAGATGGCATTGAATTACATGGTGCTCATGGCTACTTATTGCATCAGTTTTTGTCACCAATTGCGAATCAACGCACCGATGAATACGGCGGCTCATTTGAAAATCGAATCCGCTTTCCATTGGAATTGTTTGCAGCCGTGAGAAAAGCTTATCAGGGTGTATTGGGTATTCGTATTTCAGCAAGTGACTGGATAGAGGGCGGTTGGACACCTGAAGAAACTGCGCAATTTGCGGTGCAACTTAAAACATTGGGATGTAATTTTGTGCATATCTCTTCCGGAGGTGTTTCACCGAGTCAAAAAATTGCGATTGGACCAAATTACCAAGTGCCATTTGCAAAGATTGTGAAAGACCAATCTGGTTTACCAACAATGACTGTTGGACTCATCACAGACCCGTATCAAGCCGAAGAAATTCTGCAAAAAGGCGATGCAGATTTAATTGCACTTGCGAGAGCATTTTTATACAAGCCCCGCTGGGCATGGGAAGCTGCAGCCGCTTTAGATGGAACGGTTACAGGTAATGAGCGTTACTGGCGTTGTTTACCTCGTGAAGCGCAATCTGTATTCGGAAGCGTAAAAGTAGGGCAAAGATAAAAATAGAAAATAGCTTAGGAGACCATCATGAATAGATTAAATTTTGCCCGTCAATTTTTAGTTGCTTTTGCATTTACTCTAGTGGCGCAATTTGCTTGTGCTCAAGCATTTCCCGAGCGTCCGATTACTTTGGTTGTGCCAAATCCTCCTGGCGGATTAGTGGACACCTCTGCGCGCTTACTAAGTGAACCATTGAGTCGAGTCATTGGGCAGCCTGTAATTGTTGATAACAAACCAGGCGCAAGTGGCAATACGGCTTATCAGTATGTCGCCAAAGCAAAGCCGG
>CANBYN010000005.1 GCA_947373615.1 Burkholderiaceae bacterium
GCGGGTGGCGGTCTAAAAGAAGCGGCCATTCGGGCTGCTCAAGGTGTTAGCTTGGCTGGCAGCACTAACTTTTTAGACTTTACGAAAGCCTCCTTTGAAAATGCTGCGATGGCAAAAGTGTCTTCCTCTGCACAAGAGGCAATGAAGATGTCTTATCTTCAAAAAGGCGACATTATTGTTGCGAACGTCTATGAATTGCTTGCGCAAGCACAAAATCAAGTCAAAGCAATGCGTTACTCTGGATATAGACCGCCCATCCAAACCTTAATTCCGGTTGGCGGTCGCTCTGTTGCCGCTACAGTGATGGGTCAAGTAGTAAATATGCGCGACGGTGGATTTATCTCAGAGCACGATGCTCACATTGCACAGAAAATTATCGAGATTATTACTGGCGGTGATGTCGATGCAGGAACGCTGGTTACCGAAGAATGGCTACTCAAGCTAGAACGTCAAGCCTTTGTGGATTTAATTGGACACCCTAAATCCATGGAACGGATTATGGGCATTCTCCAAAATGGCAAACCCGTTAGAAACTAATTACCGAGAAATCACCATGAAAAATATCCAAGACGCATACATTGTTGCTGCCACTAGAAGTGCTGTTGGTAAATCAGGTCGGGGTTCATTAAAAAATACTCGACCAGATGACTTGCTAGGCAATGCCTTAAAACATGTCCTTACACAAGTACCCTCACTTGACCCCGCGGCTATTGAAGACGCTATTATTGGCTGCGCAATGCCAGAAGCACAGCAAGGACTCAATATCGCTCGCATTGGGCTTCTATTGGGCGGCCTTCCAAATACTATAGGCGGGATTACTGTAAATCGCTTTTGTTCTTCGGGCTTAAATGCCATTGCAATGGCTGCTGATCGTATACGAGTAGGTGAGGCTGACATCATGATTGCCGGAGGAGTGGAATCCATGAGCATGGTTCCTATGGGTGGCAATACACCCTCCATGTCCCCAGAAATATTCATTGGAGATGAAAATATTGGGATTGCTTACGGCATGGGATTAACTGCTGAAAAAGTAGCCCAGCAATGGAAAGTAAGCCGCGATGATCAAGACGCTTTTGCATTAGGCTCTCATCAGAAAGCGATTGCGGCACAAGCAGCTGGCGAATTTAACTCTGAAATCTTCCCTGTCAAGATCGCCAATCGCACTACCAACATTGACAAAGGTGAGGTTGATATTCAATGGCGTGAATTTTCTAAAGATGAAGGCCCGAGAATTGATACGTCCTTAGAAGGTCTTGCTCGACTCAAATCTCCTTTTGCAGCAAAAGGCAGCGTTACGGCTGGCAATAGCTCGCAAACATCTGATGGCGCAGGAGTTCTAATCTTAGCCAGCGAAAAGGCAGTCAAGATGTTTGGTCTAACTCCCCTAGCCCGCTTTGTTAGCTTTGCCGTTAAAGGGGTGCCGCCAGAGATTATGGGTATCGGCCCTAAGGAAGCGATTCCTGCGGCCTTGAAATTAGCTGGTCTTAATCTACAAGATTTAGATTGGATTGAATTAAATGAAGCTTTTGCCGCGCAATCCTTGGCTGTTATGAGGGATTTGCAATTAGACCCGAGCAAAGTTAATCCCTTAGGAAGTGCCATTGCTTTAGGGCATCCTTTAGGAGCTACTGGAGCAATTCGAGCAACTACCGCAATACATGCTTTGCAAAGAAGAAACTTAAAACATGCCATGGTGACGATGTGTGTAGGTACTGGAATGGGCGCTGCTGGTATTTTTGAACGTTGTTAATTGGTCTTACTAAATAATTAGAAACTTCAAAATGCTGAATAAAAAATGGATCCTATCAGTCTACCTTCTTGTCCTTGTTGCTGGAAATGCATATGCCCAAACTACCGATCCTGCGATTGGGGTATGGAAAACGATTGATGATAAAACCAATCAACCCTCTTCCTTAATTAAGATTGAGGAAGTTAATGGTCTTTTAGAGGGCACCATCATCAAAACTTTCCCCGCCCCCAGTGTAACACCGCTAGTCTATTGCAATCTTTGCAAGGGCGATAACAAAGATAAGCCTATCATTGGAATGAAAATCATGGGCGACCTCAAGAAAGATGCCGTCGGTGTTTGGTCGGGCGGGAAAATTTTAGACCCCAAAGAAGGTGAATACTATAAGGTCAAGCTGACTACCGAAGATGGTAAGAGGATGGACGTCCGTGGATATGTTGGGATTCCACTTTTAGGTCGTACCCAAGTTTGGTACAAAACTGAGCAGTAATCTATACCCAACTTATAAAGACCAATATGAGTAATCAACATCTTCCTGAAGTACTGCGTCAGCATTTGTCTGGCGGCAACCTGCCTGTCATTGCCGCGCCTCTATTCATTATCAGTAATCCGAAATTGCTGATAGCGCAATGCATAGCTGGGGTAATAGGCTCGATGCCAGCGCTTAATGCTCGTCCTGCTGAACAGTTGGAAGAGTGGCTGCTTGAAATTACAACAACCTTAGATGCCTATAACCGAGAACACCCAAATAAACCCGCTGCTCCATTTGCAATAAATCAGATCGTACATAAAAGCAATGACCGACTCGAGCATGACATGGCTCTGTGCGTAAAATATAAAGTCCCCATTATTATTACCTCTCTGGGTGCGCGCGAAGAGATTAATATCGCTGCTCACAGCTATGGCGGAATCGTATTACATGACATCATCAACAATGCCTTTGCCAAAAAAGCAATTGAAAAAGGTGCTGATGGTTTAATTGCAGTGGCAGCAGGCGCTGGTGGTCACGCTGGTAGCAAAAGTCCGTTTGCAATAATTTCAGAAATTCGGGAATGGTTTAAGGGGCCTTTGGTGCTAAGCGGTGCTATCGCTACTGGCGGCGCCATTTTGGCTGCACAGGCCATCGGTGCTGACTATGCCTATATTGGCTCTGCATTTATCGCTACCGAGGAAGCGCGTGCGAATGAAGCCTATAAGCAAGCTGTAGTAGATTGCAACTCAGATGATGTTGTGTTGAGCAATCTATTTACAGGCGTATCAGGGAACTATCTAGCTCCATCAATCCGTAATGCTGGATTAGATCCAGACAATCTCCCAAAAAGCGATCCTAGCAAAATGAACTTTGGCGGTGATGCCCAAAAAGCCTGGAAGGACATATGGGGTTGCGGTCAAGGTATCGGTGCTGTCAAAGCGGTTGTTTCTACAAGGCTATTGGTTGAGCGCTTAAAAACTGAATATGACCAAACTAAAGCGAACTTACTTTAAGGTACTGTGTAACCTCTTATGATTTCTCATCATTTAGCAGATAGCATTCTCAAGATATTACTTAACCGTCCTGAGAAAAAAAATGCTTTCACGGTTTCAATGTATCAAGAGTTAACAAAGGTGCTAAGCGAAGGTGACCAAAACCCAGAGGTTAAAGTGATTCTGATTTCTGGTGCTGGCAATGCCTTCTCAGCTGGAAATGATATTGCTGATTTCATGAATTCCCCCATTACTCATGAAGATGCCCCACCAATTAATTTATTAAAAATTCTTGCAGGACTTACAAAGCCTCTAATCGCCGCAGTGGATGGTGTTGCTGTTGGTATTGGCGCAACCATGATATTTCATTGTGATTTGGTGTACGCACAAAAAGATGCGCGCTTTATATTTCCATTTGTCTCATTGGGATTAGTACCAGAAGGCGCCATTTCATTATTGCTGCCACGTCTAATTGGTCATCAACGTGCAAGTGAAATACTTTTATTTGGCGAAGCTTTAAGTGCCGAGGATGCGCATCAAGTTGGCTTTATAAACAAGGTGATATTGGAACCATCGGCGCTACCCTACGCAGAGCAGAGAGCCAAAAAACTTACCGCTCTATCCTCGGGATCTATTATGAATACCAAATCCCTCTTAAAAGGGATTGCACTCAAGAAAGAAGTGCTCCATCAAATTGAGGTTGAGGGCAAGCTTTTCGTCGATAGGCTGCATGGACCAGCAGCTAAGGAGGCGCTGATTGCCTTTTTGGAAAAGCGCACGCCAAATTTTGAAGGGCTAGAGTAAGTGATATTTCTAATTACTAAAAATCTCCAGTCTATACACCTTGAAAATATCAAGTAATTTACGATTAACGGTAAATCAGTCTAGCCTCTAAGGAATGTCCCCCTGAAGATTAATCGACTAGAACTTTACTTAAAACACTTAAAAAAAGTTCTTGTCCATGATTTACCTTCTGATGCCACTCATCCCCAGCATCTTCGTTCGCTTCATCGGTTATATATTTGAACGAGCGCCAAGGAATATTAAATTGATGTGCAACAGCAGCAATTGCAAATAACTCCATATCTACTATATCTATATTCTGAGCGAGCAGCCATTCATCTTGTGCAGATACAAAGCTGTCCCCGGAGCCGCAGATGTACTTACCGTCGACCGCTAGATATTCGCAGGGATGTGGGCAAAAAGGTGTTTGACCACGCGGTGCAAGAGGCTCAGCCATCATGTCACGTTGGATAACTTTGCCTACCTCAAGCAATCCACTTAGACGGGGGTTTATTTTTCCTGCAGTACCAAAATTTATAATGCTGCGTGGATTAAATTGATGAATCGCTTTAGCAGTAGCCAACGTAGCATTAATTTTACCGATGCCTGAATAGATTATCTGAACACCCGTAGGAAGAGCTTCTCGCTTGAGCTCAGACTCCAATGCGGTGATAATTAGTAGTTCTGCATTCATGGTTATAAGGCCTGGCAATAATGAATTTATTAGATTATCTACCCGGAGTCCCAGACTTTCCGAAACCCGGAATTCTCTTTAGAGATATCTCCCCTTTGTTAGCACATCCCCCAGCATTTAAGGAGGCAGTTGCCCAACTTGAGGTACTGGCACGAGAGTTTGATTACACCCATATTTTAGGCATTGAGTCTCGTGGTTTTATTTTTGGCTCGGCCCTAGCCTTGCATACCCATAAAGGTTTGGTACTAGCCAGAAAACCTAATAAACTCCCCTTGGCAACCCATCGTGAATCCTATGGCCTCGAATATGGCGCAGATTCGTTAGAAATTCAGAAATACACCCTTCCAGAAGGCGCAAGAGTCCTTTTATTGGACGATGTTCTAGCCACAGGAGGCACGCTAATTGCAGCTAATAAATTATTGCGCGGCGCTGGGTTTGAAGTTTGTGGTGCAATCACGCTATTAGAAATAGCCTTTCTGAATGGCAGCCAAGCACTGTCTCAAAACGGCATATCAAATAAATCAGCAATAAAGAGCTAGGTAAAACCCATAAGCCAATCATTAGATCAGTTTTTTAGCGCTCTTGATCAGCTTAACTGTTCCCCAACCTATTGAGAGCGCTTTACTGGCAAGCTTAGGCTTGTAATGGGCGAGAGCTGCAAATGCGGTAGTCCATATAAATGGATTTCCTTTTAGAAAGTGAAAAGCATCGACCCCTTTATCAGCCCACGAGAGTGGCTTTTCCCAAACTTCAAATTGATTTGCAAATGTCTTACGCGCGCGGTTAGCTTGGGCTTGTAATTCTGCTCGTCTAGCTTCTAAGGACTTTAGTTTTTCGTTCATCAATTTCCGTTTACGAAGAAAGCTCTTCTTTATCTTTAGACAACTCAGCAATAGAGCCCTCGAATAATTTAGGCATCGTGCGTAATGATTGGGCAATTAGATAAGTCAAAAGTAAGCCAATAGATAAGAAGCCTACTGTAAGCAAGCCCAGCGCCATCATGCGATTAGTTTCCCAGCTATAAATCACAATCAATAAAGCCAACATGACTAAGCCGAAAAATACAAAAAATAAGGCACTAATAATCATCACCAACAGGTGAATGAATTTGCTTCTAGCAATTTGGACATCGACGGATAAAAGCTCTAAACGCGTTTGCGCAATTGATGCGCCAGTGGCAACAAGACCCTTAATCGAAGAGAGTAAATTTTCTTGAGACATATTGAACTAGCGACGCCCGATAAAAAGGCCAATTAACAAGCCTAAGCCTGCCGCAACACCAACGGCCTCCCAAGGCTTACGATGAACAAACTCATCAGCACCATCGGCGGCTGCCTTAGCTTTTTGCGCCAACTGACCTTCAACACTTGAAAGGCTTTCTTTTGCTCCCTCCAGTGTTTCAAGTGCCTTTGCTCTAATAGTTCCAATGGCCCCCTCATGGTGACCCTCAGTTGCATGAATTAATGCCTCTGCGTCAGCCAATAAGGCTTTGAATTCACCAATTAAATGATCTGTGCTTGATGAAGCATCTTCATGAGCCACAGTGTGGTCGGATTTCTTGGTAGTCATTTAAGCGATCCCTATGTATATAAAGCTATTCTAAGCACTTCTTGCATGAGTACCTAGCAATAAAACTGTCACGCCTGAATTACCCTCTTTAAAGCGCTGAAGGTATTGCTTTAAGCCTGGTCGTCTTTTTAATAAGCTATGGTATGCAGGGCTTCCATAAGCCACTTCCTCGCCAAAGTAATAATCCTCTACGCGATCTGAATAACGATTATTTACAAGCGCATCATGAATGGCCCATTTGATCCGGCCACCCTTTCCACTGGACCCATAACCATGGATTAACACAACGGTCCTGATTCCGATCTCTATGGACTTACGCAAGTACTCCGTCAATAGCTCTAATGCTTCTTCTACATAGGGGCCATCTTGCTTGATATTGATCTCGACAGTATCAGAACTCAAAATCGGCAATTGATCAGAACCGCAATGCGGGCACTGATTAAACAAGGCCCGTGCATTCCCACAATCTGGGCATTCAGCGGAATAAGGCATCTGACTAACTTAGTGAATATTTAGGAGCAGTACTTACCCTCCAATATTGTCACATCGGTTGCTTTGTCATCGACCATTTGATTAAGAGTTTTCTGAGCTACATCACGATTTTCTTGAGTTTTAAGATGCGTATTGATCAGACTCGATACATCTTTACGAATCGAAGCATTGCCATAACGCAAACCCTTCAATGTAGACACCGCCTCTGCAGAAATATTACACTGCTGATTTACTAACTCAGAAGAATCTGACGACTTGGTATTTGCATACGCAAATGCAGCCACAGAAATTGATACAGCTGCTATTAAAGTCTTTTTCATCCTAGTTCCTTATTTTGTGACCACACGTTGGACAACATCCCACTTCCTTTGCTCTGGTCTTTCTAAGAGCGGCATACACGCTAGATTCTGAAATTTCCATCTTTCTAGCCGCTTGAGCTGCGCTCATGCCCTTGCCTATCCACTCTAGGGCTTGATGTGTTTTCGGTATTTGTCTTTTCATTAAATCTCCTAGTCAGGTCACTATATCACAACTACTGAAGTTGTGAACTTGTGAACATTAGTAAATTAGTAGTGACAAACCCTTAAACGCAAAAACAGCATTTTTTAAAAATTTGGCATTCTGAACTGATGAATCAGCCCAAATTGTGGGCAAAATGCACTATTGGCTTGAGGAATAGTATTATTTGGGGGATCTAAGGGAGTTTTAAATGCGCCGAATTATTCTTTTACTAGCTTTGAGCTTTACTTTACTTGCCTGCACAAATAACGATAAAAAAATTAGCTCGTGGGAAGTCGATGATGTTTATCACTCTACTGTCGTTACTCCAAATGGAGCGAATGGCGGGAAAACCTATCAAGGGCCACCGCTTAATGCGATGGATCAAGCCAATACCTATGAAATGTTTAGCCTCAGAAGCGAGCAATCCAGTCAAGGGGTTAAGACTTACGAGCTCATTGCCCAACTAACCTACTTCACACAGTGGCGTTATTACGATGCAGCATCCTTAGAAGGTGCACCCGCCACCACTTTTAAAGTGGTCTCAAGAGAAGCTGGTGCCTGTGGAGATAGAGGTTGCATCTTCAGAGAATTGCTCTCCATTCCATTAACGGAAGCCTTTTTAAAAGAGCGTTTGAATAATGGATTTCAGATCAAGATTGCTTCGAAGTCTGGCTTAACAAGCGTTCTATTTGTACCACCGCAATACATTAAAGGATATTTGCAAGCAGTCAATGGGTTAAATTGACAGATATTCAACTATCAATGCAAGGGCCTTAATAAGCACTGCTGGTAACGTAGAGAAAGTAATTAATGATCGGATTTTCTTTGTTGGGTAGCTATGGAAGGTTGGGAAACCAATTGTTTCAATATGCCTATCTAAGAACAATGGCAGCTCAGTTGGGCACAACATTTTATTGTCCACACTGGGAAGGTGATGATATTTTTGATCTCAATGATCAAGAGATCCGCTCTCGGATTGCGCCTGCACAGTGGGACCAAGAGTTTAATGCCTATCCTGAAGTGGGTTTTAGTATTAAGGCCACGCAGATACAGGATGGAACCCACGTTGAGGGCTTCTTTCAATCTGAAAAGTATTATCCTACTCGAGTTTCCTGGTACAAGTTTAAAGAAGTCATCAAACAGAGCGTGCTACAAAAAATCGCCGCTGAAGGCATTGATTTGAGTCGGTCAGTGAGCATTTCTTTGAGGCTAGATCATGACTATGAAGCAACGCGTGAATATTTTCCACTGTATAACGAACAGTACTATATTGGTGCTTTGAAACGCTACCCAGAGGCCGCGCATGTACTGGTTTTTTCAGACAGGATTGATTTAGCAAAGCCATTTCTCAAACGACTTGCTCAACGACACAATGTTTATTTTGTGTCGCAATTTAACGTACATGAGCAGTTATTTTTAATGACTCAGTGTCGATTGGGTAATGTGATTACCAATTCGACGTTTGCGTGGTGGGGTGCATACTTAAACGACAATCCTGGTGCCATCACAACCTCACCATTGCATTGGACGCGACCCGGGACCAAACAGAACTTACATTCAATTTTGCCCGATGCGTGGGTAAAGCACAATAATTTGAACCCAGTGTTCGATCACTTTTACATTTGGTGTTTGTTGCGCCCACAAGTGTTTATGAAGAAAGTCAAAAAACGCCTTGCTCGCTTAGCTCTAAAAGGTGATCTCCAAAAACAACCGAATTAATAGCTCGCAGAGAAGTTCTGCCGTGGCATGTTCCACGATATTGAGCAATGCGCCGAAGAGGCTCTTCTGGCCAAGGTATTTGTGCTTGCCCAACATCATGGTTGCATTTCTATTGAATATGAGATTGTGGCTACTGGCATTATTTCGACGTTCTGTTGACAGTTTTAGGCCCGACGGCAACATCCATGATTGATTGAACCAACCCAGGATTAGCGTCTAAGGCGATATGCGTCAACATACAGAAGAACTTGTGATTAAATTTACTGGTGAGATAATTAAAAAAATTAAATACAGTTAGGGGTCTGGCATGAAAATAAAAACGCAAAAAATCCTTGCAATAGTGGTAATCAGCCTATCTTGCCTCACCATAAAGTCGTTTGCAGCAGGTGGTGGCGCTATCGTCACCGCCGATCCCTCAAAACACTTTGACCCCAAGGGAAAACAACCATCCTCATTCACCATTGATCTGCAAAATGGAGTGCGCAAGACATTGCCATTCCAGGATAAGCGCGATTTCGAAGAAGCTAAGAAAGGGTTTATTGCTGCCCCGCCATACAAGCAAATTATGGCCGAGTCTGGCAATGTGGCTTGGGACATGGGAAGCTATGAATTTTTATTGGATGGTAAAAGCTTTGATAGCATCAACCCATCCCTACAACGCCAAGCCATACTCAACATGGCCTATGGTCTTTATGAAGTTCTACCCGGAAAAATCTATCAGGTGCGCGGATTTGATTTGGCGAATATTACGTTCATCAAGAGCGATACCGGTTGGATTATTTTTGATCCGCTAACAGCCAAGGAAACAGCAAAGGCGGCCTTGGATTTTATTAATGAGAAGTTGGGCAAACGTCCTGTGGTAGCAGTGGTCTACTCGCACTCACACCTCGATCACTACGGTGGCGTGCGTGGCGTGATCGATGAAGCTGATGTCAAAAGCGGTAAGGTTCAAGTAATCGCACCAGTCGGCTTCATGCAACATGCCGTCACTGAAAATGTCTACGCTGGAAATGCTATGGTGAGGCGGGCATTCTTTCAATATGGCATTCTGCTCCCGCGAAGCCCCTTCGGACATGTAGACCAAGCCATCGGCAAAAATACAGCCTCCGGAAACTCGGGATTAATTGAGCCCAATCGCATCATTACAAAACCGTTTGAAGAGCTCACGGTGGATGGTGTTCGGATGGAGTTCCAAAATACCCCTGGTACCGAAGCGCCAGCAGAAATGAATACCTGGTTCCCTGATCTGAATGCATTTTGGGCTGCCGAAAATATCACCGGCACTATTCATAATATCTATACGCTTAGAGGCGCGCTTGTACGAGATGCCTTAGCCTGGTCCAAAAACATCAATGTAGCGATATACCGTTACGGCCAGACCGCGCAAGTGATGTTCGCATCTCATACTTGGCCGCGCTTTGGCAACGAACGTATTTTGGAGGTAATGAGCGCCCAACGCGATGGTTATGCCCACCTGAATAATGAAGTGCTTCACCAAGCCAATCAAGGCGTCACCGTCAATGAAATCCAAAATACTTACAAGCTGCCCAAGAGCCTGAAAGAACAGTGGGCAGCGCACAGTTACCACGGATCTGAAGAGCACAACAGCCGTGGAGTCTTGAACCGCTATTTAGGTTATTGGGATGCCAACCCTACTACCTTGATACCACTATCGCCAAAGGATTCCGCTCCGCTATACGTCGAGATGATGGGTGGATCTGCCAAAATTCAGGCCAAAGGTAAAGATCTGATCTCCAAGGGCAAGTACCGTGAAGCTATGGAGATTCTTAACAAGCTAGTGTATGCAGAGCCGAAGAACCAATCTGCCAAAGATTTACTGGCGGATGCCTTTGAACAATTTGGCTACCAAAAGGAAAGCGCCAGTGATCGTAACAGTTACCTAGCGGGTGCTTACGAGTTGCGTCACGGTGTGCCTAGCGGCATCGCGCCTTCAGGCACTGGCCCCGATACGATCCGGGCAATGACAACCGACCTATGGTTAGACTACATGGGAATTCGTTTAGATACCAAGAAGGCGGAAGGCCTGAAGTTCGTCATCAACCTCGTCACACCTGACAATGGCGAGAAATACGCAATTGAACTGCGCAACTCCACATTGACAAACATTAAAGGGGAGCAGGCAAAAAATCCCGATTTGACCATCGTTATTAATCGAGCAGATTTGGAATCCATCATGGGTGGGACTGCTACGTTTGATGATCTAATCAAAGCAGGCAAGGCTACTTTCAGGGGCGAACGCAAACCTTTTGATCAGTTAAAAGGCATGCTAGTTCAGTTTGATCCGATCTTTGAAATTCTTCCTGGCACTGTTGCGGCAAAACCAGCTTCGACCCCCACTAAGGATCCTTTCAAACAAGATCAAATGACAGTTCAATCTGTTTCTGACTAATTATATTAATTGCCCTCTCCCTCATTACGAGGGGCAATTCACTTGCAAGCCTTCAGGGGGTTGCATCGCCCTGCTTGTGAGTCGGGTGGGATACCTATTAATAGGATTTCTGACTGCTGTGGCTAAGTGCCGGTAGATGGGTATGAATTTTTGACCATCTCCAGTAGGTTGATACCTACCCCTTCATCATTTGTGTAGTCATAATTCTGATCGATTAAATAATCCTAGTTTAGAAATATATTTCCCAAAATAAGGCCCTCATTTAATTTTATATACAGAAGCAAGGGCCACGATTGATATGACTTGGATTCTTAGGGTGCGCGATCTATTTTAGAAGATTGAACAAAACCAGTAACAAGGGAATTGATAGGGCTAGGATATTTGCGCGCAAGTTTCTATCACATGAATTGAAACTGATCATATATACAAAAAATTTAGCAATCATCAATTGGTATCTTGGAGTTGCATAGGTGATCACCCTAAGAAAATGCTTCACCCGTCATTGGAAAACTGCACTATATGTACGAAACCCAACAGAAGCATTTTTAAATTCTTATGACAATATAACCTAGGCTCTGAGCAAAATATTCTTGAAAGAATGAAATTGCGTAAGGAGTGATTAGCCCAAAATTCGGAATAGGAAATAATCACTATGACTTCGATGCTATCTAATAAACATATTATCGAACCAAACTTAGATGTATCAGATAAAATTTCCCACCTTCCTTCCAAGCAAATCGAGAATATAGGCGCCAAAAATCTAGCGGCTGTGAATGCTATTACATCACTTGATTTGATGCTACACCGCGCTAAAACAGCAGAGTCAGCACTTAAAATCAGTAATGAGGCGCTCTCTTCTCTTGAAAATATTCAGAAAAACAGCCTAGAGATTATTCGAGAAACAAAAGAAGTTGTTCTCAGCATGCAGACAAAAATCAAAGAGAAGGATGAGTCTGCAGCGAAAAATGAATTAGCCCTTAAAGAGCTTATGTCAATCGTGGATAAGAATCGAGCAAACATTGAAAGAAGTGCGGTGGATTACGACGCAATTCATGAAATCGCATTTTTTGACCCTTTAACAAAATTGCCAAATAGACGAATGCTGGATGATCGCTTAAACCAAATTATTCTCAATAACAAACGATGGAATTCATATAGTGCAGCAATCTTTATTGATCTCGATAAATTTAAGGAAATCAACGATACGCACGGACATAATGCTGGTGATGCGCTTTTAATCGCTTTTGGCGAGCGAATAAAAGGATGTATCCGCGAAACAGATACCGTCGCGCGCTATGGAGGGGATGAGTTTGTCGTGCTTCTTGATCGCTTTGATGGAAATTTAAAAGAAGCGACGAAACTAGCACAAATGATTGCCAATAAGCTTCTTACTACCTTAACCCCTATCTATACGCTCAATGTACATGAGGAAAAAGAAATAATGAAGTCCATTGAATGCGAATGTTATGCTAGTTTAGGAGTGGCAATGTTTAATGGGGTTATCGCAGATAAAACATACATCATCGATCGAGCAGATAAAGCAATGTACAGCGCAAAATACGCCGGCGGGAAACGCATTCAATTTGCAGAATAAGAAATTTATACGATGAGACTATGAGCTAGCGGCAATAGCTCCATCTGACTTGAAAAATACCTAATTTCGCCTGTAAAGGGGTCTGTAAAACCGATCTCTTTGGCCAATAATTGCAAGGGACTGGAAAAATCGAGGTTGTACTCCTGGTAAGGGGTCAGCTCCGGATATATCTGGTCACCTTTAATTGGTATGCCCATGGAATTAAGATGACAGCGCAATTGATGCTTTTTTCCACTGCTGGGGGTTAACCGATACCTAGCCCAAGGTTTTGAGACTTCGACAAGCTCTATATACGTATTGGCATTAGTCTCACCCTCCACTTCCTGCATTTGCAGGAAGTGCTCAGACTCCACCAACCTACTTTGATACATCATAGGCAGCCTGGGGACCAATGCTTCTGCGAATGGAGCAACAGCCTCATATACTTTTTTTACTAAGTGATCCCTAAAAAGGTTTTGATACCTCGCCCTCTCTTTAGGATTAATAGAAAACACAACTAATCCAGCAGTATCGCGATCAATTCGATGAATAGGGCTAAGTGCATAGAGTCCTGTTTTTTTCTTTATACGATTAAGCAATGTTTGATGCAAATAAAGCCCGCTAGGTGTTACTGGTAAAAAGTGGGGTTTATCTGCCACAATAATATGCTCATCTTGAAAGAGGATGTGCTCCTCAAAAGGAATCTCTGGTTCGCGCGATAATCGGCGGAAATAGATGATATGCGTGTTAGGCCGATAAGTCTCATTGGCAGAAACTCGTTCGCCATTTGCGGTCATCACTAGACCATCTCTAAATCGAAATTCCCACTCGGCTTTATCAATATGAGGAAAAGTAGTAACAAAGAAATCAATTAGAGTAAGACAAGATTTGTCATCTGGCAGATAAATGCGTGAAGAGGATATCCCTTCTGAATTTACTTTCATGTATCACTATTGAGATTGTAGTAATTCAATTTTACGTGATTTAACGGACTCGCATCGGTCAATAAAATAGTTGAACCCATCACCATTATCCAACCAGAAGTTTACTCTGAGGAATTAATAAGAAACAAAGGGGATACTGCCTATATTATTGACGGGCTAACTTAGCTTTCAACTCACGCGCTAGCTCTAATGCGCCTTCATAACCAGAACGCAAATGACTTGGTAAATCAGGGTCACCAAGCATCGTACCTAGAGTTTCAGTCACGCTATAGATCAGCCCTCTTGCTGCACTAATCGCAATGGTTTCACTGGCAACCGCCTCATCAATATGAGTGACAGCATCCAAAAAATAATCGTGGCCTGGGAGTCCGTCTGGACCTAATGGTTCATTATTCATCAATAATCCTTAATCTAATTATTCAATTTTGACATAGGAATTAGTCAACCTGTAGATCGTTGCTATTAACCAGCAGCTTTCCGTTGTGAATTAAACCCTTTAGAATCTTCTTCTCCGCTGCCGATAGCAATACTAGTTTATGAGTTGAAAAATGTTCTAAAGAATTACCGAATACGGAATCAGGGTCAACATCCTCAAGCGCTTCATAAGTAAAAGAGCATTCAATATCTTTACCGTCAACTTTAACCAAGTAAACCACGCCGCCATCAGTTGCTAGGCTAGCTGGCCCAACGAAATCAATCTTCATAAAATTTGATCTACCCTGTAAAAGAATTTACGGGCGTAGGCCAGAATTTCTTTATCAGTAGGATGATCCACTGTTTCAACACCAACAATTTTTTCTGCCACCTTTGGATCGTGATGATGTGCATGTTTAATCAGCTCAAGTTTTGCTGAACCCGGACCAATGACTAAAATCTCATTCGAAAGAACAACAGCCTGAATAACAGAATGTAGATATTTGGAGTCGAGTTCTAACTTACCGCTACCAACTACCCCACCCTTGTGATGTAAATGCGCATAGCTAGACTTCGTCTTAATCACTTCAGCCTCACTAGCATCCTCACTCAAAAACATAACATGTGCTTCTTTATGGTCAATCCAAATAACTGCGTGATTTAATGACATGCTTTTCCCGTTCGTACATTGTTCATTCTTTCACCATACTCCTAATTTTCCTTAAGGATGCTTTTAAACTTGACTTGGGTCAAATTCTCCACAGCTCAGATCATCTTTAGGGGGTTTTAGGCCAGACATTCAATTCCTAAAGGCTGTTGCTACTCAGACTTTATTCACCGGAGTGACACATAACTATTTCGCCAAGGAAAGGGCCTAGATCTCTCTCAACCTACCAATGGTTTGTAGCAAATATTGGAATAATGCTCACGCCAGCAGTATTACTGCAATGAGGAGTAAATTGCTTATTAGCTATTACACATTGTTTGCTATTGCTTGACCAAAGACTGGCTCTCGCTTCTCCAGAAAAGCTGTTATACCTTCGCGGTAGTCGCTTCCCATATAGACGTTTTTACGCAAGGACTGTAGATGCTCAAATACTGCCGGACTCATCACGGCAGCATCGGACAACATCTGCGCCTGGGCTTTTAGAACAGAGTTAGCCTGAGGAGATCTTTTCGCTATGATTTTAGCCATTTGATAGGTTTTGACCTCCAACTCTCCAGAAACATAGAGATGGTTGAGGATTCCAATCTGTAAAGCTCGGTCAGCGCCTATAGGTTCAGCAGTTAGGAACATTTCCTTCACTACATTAAGAGGCATGCGGGACATGAAATGCAAAATTCCGCTAGCTGTATAGGGAAGACCTAACTTTGCAGGGGTGATGGCAAACGTGGAGTCATGATCGCCTATTGCAATATCACAACTCATAATCAAGTCAGTCGATGCACCCCATACTGAACCATCCACCATAGCGATTACTGGAGCTCTAAATGCCCTAATTGACTTTAACAAGACCATCACAGGATCGTCCGCTGGCAAGGGATCTCGTTCTGAGCGTGGCAGCTCCATCACATCATGACCTGCTGACCACACTTTATTCTTGTGATCTGATCTAAGTATGAGAACGCGCACATCCTCTTTACCAAATACTTCTAAGGCATGATGCATTTCCTCAATTAGACTTACGCTTAGCGCATTACGTTTTTCATAATGATTAAAGCGAATGGTTGCAATTAAGTCCGCCTGCTCAGTTTTGATAAATTGATAATTCAAGGACCGTCTCTTTTAGTATTTTGATATCTATTTTTATTATGCAGTGATCAAAATATCACCAAGCTCCATTTTTTCCCACCAAATGAATGGTAGAAGATAAACGGGCTCACCAATATCTTGCAATATCTCTAGCGCACCGTCATTGGTTGTATTGGCTTGATACTTGCCAGGATTTAAGGGTAAGTAACCTTTATCAGTGCCATCAGCTCTACGCATTCTGGCGATGATATTTCGAGTGATATAGACGACCATATTTTCCTTTATTAAAGTGCTGACTGAATATGATTGCGCACAACTGGATAGATCTGACCTTCCCAACGCTTTCCGTTAAATACACCATAATGGCCAACACCAGCTTGCAAATGGTGTGACTTCATATAACCCGGCAAACCACTGCAAAGATCTTGCGCTGCTAATGTTTGACCAATGCCGCAGATATCATCTCGCTCGCCTTCAACGGTCAGGAGGAATGTTTTCTTAATTAGTTTTGGATTTACCATTCGACCTTGATAAGTCAACTTTCCAACCGCCAAATCACGATCCATAAATACTTTTTGAATTGTTTGGAGATAAAACGGAGCAGCCAAATCCATGATCGCAAAATACTCTTCATAAAATTCATGAATCGCATCTGCTTTTTCTGTTTGACCACTCACACGATACTCATACAGCTTTCTGAAAGACTCTGCATGTCGATCAGGATTCATACTCATGAATGCCATGAGCTGTAAGAACCCAGGATAAACCTTACGGCCTACCCCGTTAAATTGACGCGGAATAATTCCGATCAACTTTTCCTCAAACCATGCCATCGGCTTACTTGTAGCCAACTCGTTTACCTTGGTAGGACTTTGGCTTACATCAATAGGACCAGCCATCAGAGTCAAGCTAGCTGGCACATAAGGGCTTTTATCTTCGGACATGATGGCTGTTGCTGCCAAGCAAGCAACTGTAGGCTGACACACTGCCATCAAATGGGTTTGTGGACCTATAACCTGCAAGAAATTGATGATGTGCTCAATATATGAATCAAAATCAAACTCACCACAACTTATAGGAATGTCTCTAATATTGAGCCAATCCGTTACATAGACCTCATGATCGGCCAGCAAGGTCTGAATGGTTCCTGCCAAGAGAGTAGCAAAATGGCCTGACATCGGTGCAACTAACAAAATCTTGGGCTGACCTTGAATACTAGGTTTTGAAAATCGCACTAAATTACAAAAATGAGTTGAGTAGATCAACTCTTCCTGAACTGGCTGCTCCACCCCAAATGAATCAATGATGGAGCAAATCTTGAAATCTGGTCGTGTATGAGTAAACCCTAATAAGGAAATTTGCTCATAGTGCGCCGCTAAACGTTGCATTGGGTTAAGGGTTATATTCCCCAGCCAATTATTTGATACGCGCTCGGATGCCTTAGCAAACATCCGCACGGGATTATGCAAATTAGCAAAAGTTTGGTACGCCTTATACATCATTTATACGCACCGCTTTCTATGTGACGTAAGGCCCGCTCAGTGCTTTTGAGACTTGGGTCAAAGACCCTACTCAACGACACATCATTAGCAATGATGGCAGCCGTTTGCGCTGCCCGCGCAGCGACGATGGATAAGTTTACGAACCCTGCTACGCTAAATATATTGAGAAGATCAGGCGAAGTTTCTTCATCTGCCACGATCTCGCCTGACTCAATTTTTTTGTAAAGCTCCCGATAGTATTCACGCATACCATCGAGTTCTTCAGCAAGAGTCATAATCCGTTGAAATAGGACCGTGAAATCAGATGCCAGCGGATTATTCTTAATTACTTCCACGGAGTTACTCCCGGAACATCTGCGGGACCGACACTAACGGGAACTGTTTCAAAATCAGCAGGACCCACAATTTCTAGATACTCCATGTCAGGTGAGTAATCAAATAGATAGTGGGTGATGCCAGGCATTTGATGAACAACATCTCCTGCCTCGACCAAAGTCACCTTATCTTCATACATAAACTTAGCCCAACCCTTCGTCATAATGACGATTTGAAATTCAGCAACGTGATAATGCCAACCTGTCCCATTTTCTGGAGGCATATTGGCTTTAACAAGATGGGCAATAACCTTGCCCTTGGTGGCTTTAGCTACGCCTAAGTCACGATAAAGAAAGAAGTCCCTTAAGCCGCCAGGCAAGAACTGTGTATCGACAGGTTTTACATGAGAAAACTCGGTATCGCTTATAAATTTCAAAGGTGCATTCATTTTTAAAACTCCACTTCAAGTTCTTCAATGTCATCGGGTTCTTCAAGGGCGCCCATCACCCACTCCTTCATTTCTGGCATCGCCATGATGTGCTCGCAATATTGCTTGCTAGCCCGATCAAGCTCAACGTGATAAGTCAGGAATCTTGTAACCACTGGTGCAAACATCGCATCAGCTAAAGTAGGTTCTTTGCCAAATAAGAAAGGACCGCCATAGGTAGATAAACAATCCTGCCAAATGACGAGTACACGATTAATATCGATTTGGGCTTTTGACCAAACCTTAAAGGATTCAAACTTACATTTGATATTCATTGGCAAAGAAGCACGCAGGGCAGAAAATCCAGAATGCATCTCACCGCAGATAGAGCGGCAATGCGCTCTAGCAACAGGATCTTTTGGCAATAAATGGGCTTTCGGATTTAACTCATTCAAATACTCACCAATAGCCATAGTGTCCCAAACCTTACAACCATCATGATCTAATCGTGGAACTAGTATCGATGGTGATAAAAGCAATAATTCCGCTCGGTTATCAACGTCATCAGGATGAACTTGAACCTCCTGGAAGGGTAGCCCAGATAATTTGAGCATGAGCCAACCACGTAGAGACCATGAGGAGTAATTTTTGCTGCTAATCGTCAAGGTTGTTTGCATGGGCATATCAACTTTCTAAAGGTGCTCAACTACAACTTATTCCTTATAAAAAGTGGGAAAAGGCATAAATGCCCATTTTTTGACAGTTTTTACCCAAAATCGGGCTTTTATTGGCTTTTCGCACTATTTTTGTGCGCCACAATACGGTGCATATAGTGCAAACTCATAGACTTAAAGCCATGTCTATACACGCCGCCCTACACCACGTTACTGAATATGAATATGACCGTCTTGTTGAGTTAGGCCCACAAGTAATCCGCTTGCGTCCCGCTCCTCACTGCAGAAGTCACATTCTTTCCTACTCACTCAAGGTTGAACCAGAAGGTCACTTCATCAACTGGCAACAAGATCCTTTTGCCAACTACCAAGCTCGATTGGTTTTTCCAGAAAAGACGAAACGATTTAAGGTTACTGTTGATCTCGTTACTGAAATGGCGGTGTATAACCCATTCGATTTCTTTTTAGAGCCAGATGCTGAAAACTACCCCTTTACCTATAGCTCTGACCTAAAAAAAGAATTGCGCCCCTATTTGGGAAGAATGCGTAATGCAACATTGAATAAATTTTTCAAGACAGTGGATCGAAGCGAAAGACGCACGATTGATTTTTTAGTTGCTCTAAACCAAAAAGTTCATAACGACATTGACTACACCATTCGTATGGAGCCAGGCGTCCAGACTCCAGATGAGACTCTGGACTTAAGCAGTGGTTCATGTCGTGACTCAGCTTGGCTAATGGTTAACCTATTGCGTCTCTGCGGTTTAGCTGCTCGCTTTGTTTCTGGCTACCTTATTCAATTAAAGCCTGATGTCAAAGCGCTTGATGGCCCAAGTGGAACTGAGGTTGACTTTACTGACTTGCATGCATGGTGTGAAGTCTACTTACCAGGGGCAGGCTGGATCGGACTAGATCCAACCTCAGGCCTTTTTGCTGGTGAAGGACACATTCCGGTTGCATGCACACCAGAACCTTCTGGAGCTGCCCCTATCGAAGGCGGCGTAGATCCATGTGAAGTGAAATTTGAACATACTATGGAAGTAACTCGCATCTATGAATCACCGCGCGTTACTAAGCCTTACACAGAAGATCAATGGCAAGCGATTGTGGATCTTGGCCATAAAGTAGATAAGCAATTGGAAGCGGGGGATGTACGCTTAACCATGGGTGGTGAACCCACCTTCGTGTCAATCAATGGCCGTGATGAGCGCGAGTGGAATTTAGATGCACTTGGACCAACCAAACGCGGATATGCAACAGATTTGGTGGAACGTCTTCGCAAAGAATACGGCGATGGTGGCTTCTTACATTTTGGCCAAGGCAAATGGTATCCAGGCGAGCAGTTACCTCGCTGGGCTCTATCAATTTATTGGAGAGCCGATGGACATCCTATCTGGAAGAATCCGAAATTATTTGCCGATGAACGTGATCCAATCATGTACACCAGTAAAGATGCAGAGAAGTTTGTACAAACTCTCTCTCAAAATTTAGGTCTCGCAGATAAATTTATCGAGCCAGCCTATGAAGATGTCTTTTATTACCTCTGGCGCGAATCTAAGTTGCCCGTCAACGTAGATCCATTTAAGTCTAATTTGGATGATGAGATGGAGCGCACTCGCCTGAGGAGAGTTTTCACTCAGAAACTGGACTCTGTGATTGGTTATGTTCTACCAATTGAAGCCGATAAGGGTCAAAACTACTTTGACACCACCTGGAAGACAGGTCCTTGGCTTTATCGCGATGATCGTCTTTATCTATTGCCCGGTGACTCTCCAATGGGTTACCGCCTGCCATTAGATTCCCTGCCTTGGACCAGTAAAGCAGATTACCCTTATATGATTGAGCAAGATCCTTTTGCTCCACGTCCACCATTACAACCAATAAATACGCGAGTAGTTCATCAGCAGCAAGGTATGAATCAACCTACTTCTAGCGCCACCTCAAAAAGCGCTACTGGCATAGGCAAAACTGTTTGGGGTCAATCACAAGAAGTACGTCAGCCGCAAAGACAAGAGTCTGCTGCCTGGACTACTAGAACGGCCTTATGTGTTGAAACACGCGATCCGATGCGCTCAAATGGCCCCGCTGCTGAAAATGATCATGGAGGCAAGAATGGTGCGCTCTATATATTCATGCCCCCGCTCGCGCGTTTAGAAGATTATCTAAATCTATTGGAAGCAATTGAAGCTACTGCTGAAGAACTCCAATTCCAAATCGTTATTGAAGGGTATCCGCCTCCGCGCGATCCACGCCTCAAGCTCTTGCAAGTCACTCCCGACCCTGGTGTCATAGAAGTCAATATTCATCCTGCACATAACTGGAATGAACTGGTTGAACACACAGAGTTCTTGTACAAAGCCGCTTTCGAATCGCGTCTATCTGCTGAGAAGTTTATGACTGATGGTCGTCATACAGGCACTGGTGGTGGCAATCACTTTGTTATGGGTGGAGCTACGCCCATTGATAGTCCTTTCTTGCGTAGGCCTGAACTATTAGCCAGCTTAATTTTGTATTGGCACAATCACCCGAGCCTAAGCTATCTCTTTAGCGGAATGTTCATTGGCCCTACCAGCCAAGCACCACGGGTAGATGAAGCTCGCAATGATCAACTGTACGAATTAGAAATTGCGCTTAAAGAAATACATGAAAACCGCAAGAAATATGGTCAAAGCATGCCACCTTGGATGGTGGATCGAACCTTGCGGAATATCTTGATTGACGTAACTGGTAATACTCATCGCAGCGAATTTTGTATCGATAAGATGTATTCACCTGATTCGCAAACTGGTCGATTAGGCTTGCTAGAGTTGCGTGCTTTTGAAATGCCACCACACGCGCAAATGAGTATCGTGCAACAACTCCTCATTCGCGCATTGATAGCCCGCTTCTGGGATGAGCCCTATCTTGCCCCAGCAACTCGTTGGGGAACTGAACTCCATGATCGCTGCCTACTACCTACGTTTATCAAGATGGACTTTGATGATGTGATAGAAGAAATGCAAACTCATGGCTATGACTTCAAACCTGAGTGGTTTGCTCCACATTTAGAGTTCCGCTTCCCACTAATTGGTCAAGTACAAACCATGGGTACTGAAATTACCCTACGTAATGGGCTTGAGCCATGGCACGTTATGGGTGAAGAAAGTTCTGTGGGCGGTACTGCGCGCTATGTTGACTCTTCTCTCGAGCGCGTTGAGGTGAGAGTTACTGGTTTAAATCAAAGCCGCTATACGGTTACCTGCAATGGCGAACCTCTCCCCTTGCAACCTACCGGAGTTGCTGGTGAATATGTTGCAGGTGTGCGCTACAAAGCCTGGAATCCACCGTCAAGCCTACACCCAAGTATTGGGGTGCATGCTCCTCTAGTATTCGATGTAATTGATACCTGGATGAAGCGTTCCGTTGGCGGTTGTCAGTATCACGTAGCCCATCCTGGTGGCCTTAATTACGACACCTTTCCAATTAATGCCTACGAGGCGGAAAGTCGACGGCTTTCCCGTTTCTTCCGCATGGGTCATACACCAGGAAAAATCGAGGGAGTTGAGGCCAATATAGACCTTCCAGCTAGCAGGGAGTTTCCATTCACGCTCGATATGCGTCGATGAGACAATAGGCTGTGGACTCGTCTCAAGCCAACCCTTTGAAATCTATAGCCAATCACTCTCTACTAGAAGAGATCGCTCGTCTTTCGCCCAAGGCAAAGGACGGACATTTTGATGAATTGCGTGGCAACTCTTCTCAATTACTACCCCATTGGCAAACATTCTTTGAGCAACTAGAGCCATCTGGTCTTTCAGATTTAGATCAAAGAACCCTTGAGCTTAACCGCCAAGTCCGGGACAACGGCATCACTTACAACGTATATGCCGACGAGTTTGGCCCTCAACGACCTTGGTCAATAGATTTATTTCCGCTAATCATTAACCCAGAAGCTTGGGAAGAAATTCAGTCGGGTATTTTACAAAGAGCCCGCTTGTTAGAGGCCATTATTGCTGATATTTATGGCTCGCAAAATCTTCTAAAAGAAGGTTATATTCCCCCAGCATTAATCCATGGGCATCCTGGTTACTTACGTTCGATGCATGGTGTCAAACTAAATGGCAGCAAACATTTGCACATCATTGCTTTTGATTTAGCTAGAGCGCCTGATGGAAAATGGTCCGTACTGACGCAGCGAACACAAGCTCCTTCGGGATTGGGCTATTTATTAGAAAATCGAAATCTTATTGCTAGACAATTTCCTAATGCATACGAGCAAATGCAAATTGCGCCATTGGCCAATGCATATAGAGATTTAATTGATGCTCTTAAACTCGAAAGCTCAGCAGGCTCTAATGCCCATATCGCCCTCCTTACGCCTGGTCCTTATAACGAAACCTACTTTGAGCATGCCTATTTGGCTCGCTACCTC